>VGNK01000117.1 GCA_016866055.1 Chloroflexota bacterium
GGCGGGCTGGCGCACCGTGGAGGCGCCGGCGGACCTCGTCGCCGCGCTGCGCGCCGTCGACGGCGAGGCGTGCGCGATCGTCGACTGCCTCTCGCTCTGGGTCTCGAACCGGCTGCTCGCCGCGGCGGGAGAGGCGCCTGCCCCGGAGCAGGCCGAGCGGCTCGAGGCGGCGCTCGTGCGGGAGACCGCGGACCTGCTCGCGCTCGCGGGCGGGCGCGCGGGTCCCGTCATCCTCGTGAGCAACGAGGTGGGCTGGGGGGTCGTCCCCCCGACGCCGCTGGGGCGCGTCTACCGGGACCTGCTCGCGCTCGCGGGCGGGCGCGCGGGTCCCGTCATCCTCGTGAGCAACGAGGTGGGCTGGGGGGTCGTCCCCCCGACGCCGCTGGGGCGCGTCTACCGGGACCTGCTCGGCCGCGTGAACCAGCGCGCCGCGGCCGACGCCACGCGCGCGTGGCTGCTCGTCGCGGGGCGCGCGCTGGAGCTCCCGCCGCCCTGAGCGGCGGCGCGGCGGCGCCCGGACCCAACGCGGCCCCCTGCCGGGGGCCGCGCTCGCATCCGCAACCGCGGCCGCGGGCTACTGCGCCGAGGTCGAGGTCCAGGGGCCGAGCGTCGCCTGCAGCTCGAGCGTCTGGCCGGCGCGCATCACCTTCAGCGTGATCGCGTCGCCGACGTTGCGCGCGTCCACCGCGAGCGCCAGATCCTCGAACCGGCGCACCGGCCTGCCGTCGATCTCGACGACCACGTCGCCGCCGATGCCGCGGTTCGCCGCCTGCAGCCCGGCGCGCTCGGCCGCCGCGCCGCGCTCGACGCGGGTGATGTAGACGCCGCGGTTCACGTCGAGCCGGAACGTCGGCGCGTTCACCTCGTCCAGCGCGACGCCCTGCACGCCCAGCATCGGGTGCTGCACCTGCTGGCCGGCCAGCATCGTCGGGAGGAAGCGCTTCGCGTTGTTCGACGGGGTCGCGAACCCGACGCCCGCGGAGAAGCGCCCGCTCGGGTTCTCGATCGAGGTGTTGATCCCGATCACCTCGCCGGCCGCGTTGAAGAGCGGGCCGCCGGAGTTGCCGGGGTTGAGCGCGGCGTCGGTCTGGATCACGCCGCGGATCGGGCGACCGGTGAAGCTCGAGGTCGTGACGCGCTGCACCGCGCTCACGATCCCCGACGTCACGCTGAACGTCTGCCCGAACGGGTTGCCGATCGCGAAGACGGGCTCGCCCACGCGCACCCTGTCGGAGTTGCCGAAGGCGATCGGGATGAGCCGCTGCGGGGAGATCGAGGCGCGGATCACCGCAAGGTCGCTGCCCGGGTCGGTGCCGACGATCTCGGCGACACCGGCGGTGCCGTCCGAGAGGCGCACGACGACGCGGGAGGCGCCCTCGACCACGTGGAAGTTCGTGAGGATGTTGCCCTGCCGGTCGAGGATCATGCCGGTCCCGACGCCGCCGGAGGTGCCGCCGCTCTCGATCGAGACGACCGACTGCATGACGCTGCCGATCACGTCGGTGAGCGCGGGGGTCGCGGCCGCCGGCGCGCCGCTCCCGGTCCGGGTCTCGGCCGGCGCGCTCGCGCCGATCTGCTGCTGCTGGGCGGGGGTGGCGCTCGCGAGCGGCGGTAGCGGGCTCGCGTCGTTGGAGCGCGAGGCGATCGCACCCCCCACGAAGAGCAAGGCCGCGACGACGACCGACAGCGCCAGCGCCTGCAGGCTGAACTTCAGGGACATCACTTCCTCCATCGCGCACGACCGGTGCTCGCAACCCGATCGTCGTACGCGGCTTTGAAGGCGCCGTTCACAGCCTGTGAAGAGGGTGTTAGCGCGCCCCCGCGCTCGCGCGGCGCGGCCCGTCGATCTCATCGTGGAGCGTCCCGCAGCGGGGGACAAGCCGGGCGGACCCGCACCCCGCTGTTCGCCACGCCCGGCTGCGGGCGACGAGGCCTCGGCGGTCGCTAGCGACCGGCGAACTGCGGCTTGCGCTTCTCCGCGAAGGCGGTCGGACCCTCCTGCGAATCCTGCGTCGACTGCACCATCGCCATCGCCTGCTGCGCGGCCTCGAGCGACTCCATGAAGCTCTGATCCATCGCGCGGTAGACGAGCCGCTTCGCGAGCTGGATCGCGATCGGCGGTCCCTCGGCGAGCCGCCGAGCGTAGGCGTACGCCTCGTCGAGGAGCCGGTCGTGGGGGACGACCTTCTGCACGTAGCCCATCGCGAGCGCCTGGGCGGCATCGAAGAGCTCGCCGGACCAGATCAGGTCGAGCGCCTTCGCGACGCCGACGATGCGGGGGAGGAGCCAGGCGCCGCCGTCGCCGGGGATGAGGCCGACGCCGACGTAGGACATGCCGAAGCGGGCCTGCTCGGAGGCGATGCGGATGTCAGCCATCGAGGCCATGTCCATACCGGCGCCGACGGCGGCGCCGTTGATCGCAGCGATGTAGGGCTTGTCCAGGTACTGCAGCGCCTGGGGGACGCGGTGGACGCTGTGCCGCAGCGAGTTGCGGCGCTCGCCGGCGTTGCGCTCGAAGGCGACCGCGTAGTTGGCGTCGCCGGTGGCCTTGAGATCGGCGCCGGCGCAGAAAGCGCGCCCGGCACCCGTGACGACGACGACGCGCACCTCATCGTCCTCGGAGGCGCGGCGGATCCCGTCCTCCCAGGCGGCGAGCAGCCCGGGGCTGAACGTGTTCATCCGCTCGGGGCGGTTCAGCGTGATCGTCGCGATGCGATCCTCGACCTGGTAGAGGGCCTCCGGCTGTTCGCTCACGTCATCCCCCGCTCACGGGCGCGGCCGTCGATGTCCGGCGGAGTGTAACGCGTGCGTCCCGGATGTCCCGTGGACCGCTGAGTATAGAATGCGCCCGGCCGTCCGGGGCGGTGGCGCCGCCGGCACCGCCGCGCGATCCCGCGAGACGGCAGAGCAGAGCTGGGCGATGGACTTCTCATGAGCGCGGAGGATCGGGCATTCCGGGCGATCGTGACGGCGTTCCTCGACGAGCACTGGGGCGGCCGGGCCGACAGGGGCGCCGACGGCGAGGGGGGCGGCGGTCGCGCCCGCGCGCGCGACTTCGAGCGGGGCCTCGCCGAGCACGGCTGGCTCACGATGGCCTGGCCGAGGGCGTACGGGGGGCTCGAGGCGACGCACGTCGAGCCGATGAGCTTCGCGGATGAGTCCGCGAGGAGCGGCGCCCCCACCGGCGGCCAGGGCGCATGGTCGGCCCCGTGCTGATCATCCACGGCAACGAGGAGCAGCGCCGCGAGCACCTGCCGCGCATCGCCGCCGGCGAGGTGATGTGGTGCCAGGGCTTCTCGGAGCCGGGCGCCGGCTCGGACCTCGCCTCGCTGCAGGCGCGCGCGGTGCGCGACGGCGACGAGTACGTGATCAACGGCCAGAAGATCTGGACGTCGGGCGCGCAGTTCACCGACTGGATCCACGTGCTGACGCGCACGGATCCCGATGCGCCGAAGCACCGCGGCATCTCGTACTTCATGCTCGACATGAGGATGCTCGGCATCACGGTGCGGCCGATCGTGCAGATGCACGACGCGCGCGGCTTCAACGAGACCTTCTTCGAGGACGTGCGCGTCCCCGCGAAGAACCGGCTCGGCGAGGAGAACCGCGGCTGGTACGTGGCGACGAGGACGCTCGACTTCGAGCGCTCGGGCGTGCACCGCGCGGCCGCGGTGGAGCGCGTGTTCCGCCCGCTGCTCGAGCACGCCGCGCAGCCCGGCAGCGCCGGTGAGGGCCGCCGCATCGTCGATCACCTGCCGAACCGGCTCGCGCTCGCGGACACCGCGATCGAGCTCGAGGTCGGGCGCGTCCTCGGCTACCGCGTCGCGTGGATGCAGTCGCGCGGGCTCGTGGGGAACTGCGAGGCGTCGATGTCGAAGGCGTTCAACTCGGAGCTGTCGCAGCGGAATGCCCGGCGGGCGATCAACATGCTCGGGTTGCACGGCGCGCTGCGGCCGGGGTCCGCGCACGCGCCGCTCGAGGGACGGTACTGCGCCTCCTACATGTCGACGGTCTCGGCCACGATCGCCGCCGGCACGAGCGAGGTGCAGCGCAACATCATCGCCAACCGCGGCCTCGGGCTCCCGCGCGGATAACGCCAGTCGAGGGCCGGATCCCGGGTAGCCCGTGCCGTGGCCAGACCGTACGGTGCGATGCCGATGCGCAGCGTGGCGTTTGCCGGCGTCCTGATCCTCGCGGCGGTGCTCGCCACCGCCTGCGGTCGCGCGGCCACGTTGATCCCCGGCGACGCCACGAAGGCGACGACGCCCACGCCGCCGAAGCAGACCGCGACGCCGCCGCCGAAGGCGGGTCCGATCCTCGTCTCGCCCACGCTCGAGCTCGGGGCGCGCGGGAGCGGCGCGACCGTGCAGGCCGTCCCGGACCAGGAGCTCGCGCGGTCGGTGATGCAGGTGCACCTGCTCGACGCCACGCAGCAGCCGCCGCGCCTGGTGCGCGCCGGCTCCGGCGTCGTGATCAACCGCCAGCAGCGGCTGGTGCTGACGAGCTACCCGCTCGTGAACCCGGTGCGCCCAGACGGCGCGCAGGCGTACACAACGATCGCCCTCGGCGCGAACCGCTCCTTCCCCGGCGAGCCCAGGCTCGAGTTCGAGGCGGAGATCGTCGTCGCCGACCCCGCCGTGGACCTCGCGATCCTGCGCGTCGTGCGCCGGACGGGCGGGCAGCCGCTGGGCGAGTTCGACTTGCCCGCTGCGCGCATCGTCGCGGGCGCGCAGGCCGCCACCGGCGATCCGCTGCGGCTGTTCGGGCACCCCGGACCCAACCCGACGAGCGGCGCGGGCTCGCAGTCCGTGACCGTGACGCAGGCGCAGCTGACCGGCGTGCGCGGCGAGGTGGGCGCGCGCGGCCGCGCCTGGCTCAAGACCGACGCCCGGCTCCCCTACGGCACGCAGGGCGGTCCGGCGTTCGACCGCGCGGGCGGCCTCATCGGCGTCCTCGTGCAGCCGGTCTACGCGGCCAGCGCGCCGGTCGCGATGGTGCGGCCGAGCGACCTCGCCGCCGAGATCATGCAGCGCGCCGCGGTCGCCGGGCCCGAGGCGCGCTATCGCGCGCCGTTGATCGCGCGCCCCGCCGCCTCAGCCGTGACCGCGGGGAGCGCGATCTGGGTCAGTCCGCCCGCCTTCGCTCAGAACGCGCTCGACGGCCCCTTCGGCCGCGATCTCTTCGACTACCGCAACCGCTTCCCCTCGCGCACGACCGCGCTCTTCTACGAGTTCGTCGCCCAGGGGCTGCAGGACGGCACCATCGTCGAGGAGAAGTGGTTCCGCGACGACGTCTTCCAGGACCAGATCTCGTCGAGCTACGGGTGGAACCGCGGCGGCTTCGCGACGGTGAGCGACCGCCTGGCGACGCCCAACCCCGCCGGCCTGCCGGACGGCCGCTGGCGCCTCGAGGTCTGGGCCGGCGGCACGCTGCGCGCGTCGGCGACGGCGCTCGTGGGGGTGGACGCGCCCACTCCGAAGGTGAGCGCGCAGGAGCCCGCCTTTGGCACGACCGCGTCGACCGACCGGCGCTCGGCGCAGCCGGCCACCGCCGGCATCAACCAGCTGCTCTTCTTCTTCAACTACGAGGGCATGGACGAAGTGCGGCAGGTCCGCTGGCTGATCTTCCAGAACGGCCGCGTGATCTACCAGTCCCCCGAGCTGCCGTGGAACGGCGGATCGTTCGGGCGGTGGTGGATCGGCTACCGGGAGAACGCGCCGCTCGGGTCGGGCACATGGGAGTTCGAGCTGCACATCGATGGCCGCGTCATGCTCACGAAGGAGGTCGTGCTGTAGGCACGGCGCGCGAGCCGCCGGGGCGACCCATGGTGGACGCCGCTTCGGCTACCCGCCCGGACCGAGCACGGTGCGCAGCTGCGCGAGCGTGAGGTTCGCCCCCGAGAGCACGAGCACCACCCGGCGCCCGCGCAGCTCTTCCCGGTTCGCGATCGCGGCGGCGAGCGGAGCCGCCCCCGCCGGCTCGACCAGCAGGTGCGCGTGCTCGAGCAGCAGGCGCACCGCGTCGTCGATCGCGGCGTCGTCCACGAGCTCGAAGCGGTCGAGCGAGCGGCGCATGATCGACTGCGTCAGCTCGAACGCCACCCCCGTGGAGAGCCCCTCGGCGCGCGTGCGGTTTTCGCGCTCGAGCAGCGCCCCCGCCGCCCACGCGTCGTGCGCCGCCGGGGCCTGCGCGGACTGCACGCCCCACACCCGCGCCCCGTGCGCCAGCCCGTCGCGCACGGTGAGCCAGCCGCACACGCCCGAGCCGCCGCCGACCGGCACGATCACGAGCTCGGCCCCCGGCTGCTGCCCCTCGAGCACCTCGAGCGCCGCGGTCCCCACCCCCGCGATCAGCGCCGGCTCGTTCGCCGAGTGCACGTAGCGCATCCCGCGCTCCGCCGCAAACTCCTCGCACGCCTCGCGCGCGTCGTCGAAGCGCGCGCCCGCGAAGCGCACCTCCGCGCCCAGCCGCCGCGTCGCCGCCACCTTGTCGGGGTTCGAGCCCTCCGGCATGAACACGACCGCGCGCACGCCGTACAGCCGCGCGCCGTACGCGATCGACTGCGCGTGGTTCCCCGTCGACGCGGTCGCCACGCCGGAGCGGCGTTGCGCCTCGCTGAGCCCGCCGACGAGGTGGATCCCCCCGCGCACCTTGAACGCGCCGATCGGCGTGGCCAGCTCGAGCTTCAGCGAGACGTCGGCTTCGAGCAGCTCGGAGACCGCCGGCGAGGCGACGAGCGGCGTCGGCAGCGAGAGGTGCGGCGCGATCGCGCGCGCGGCGGCCCGCACGTCGTCGAGGCCGGGGGCGCGCACCGGCTCCGCCATCGTCGCCCGCCCGCCTAGCTCCGCCCGCGCGGCGCGTCGGCGATGATCGCCCCCACGGCGTGCAGGCCGTCGACGAAGCTCTGGTCGAACGCACCGCTCAGGTCGGCGTCGCTCTCGAGCACCCCGTACCGGCGCAGCACCGACTGCAGCGCGCGCCACTGCGCGACGTCGGCGCGCCCGATCCCGTCGGCGCGCCGCGCGTTTTCGATGTCCGTGGTGAGCAGGAAGCGCTGGTGCTCCGCGTCGGCGCCCGGCGCCCACTTCAGCGTGATCTGCACCGCCTCGTCGACGTTGCGCTCCGCCCAGGCGGCGGCGCGCAGCGTCGCGCGCAGGAAGCGGCGCACGAGCTCCGGATCATCGCGCACCGTACGGTCGTTCGCGAGGAAGACGACCCCGAGCGTCGGCACGCCGAAGTTCGCAGGGTCGATCACGTTAATCGCGACCCCTGCCTTGCGGATCGTGTACGGCTCGTTGTTGATGAAGACCGGGTAGACGTCCACCTGCCCCTCGATGAAGACGCGCGGGTCGAAGCCGACGGCCTGCGTTTTCACGTCCTTCGTGATGAGCCCGACGCTCGCGAGCATCGCCTCGAGCTCCGCGGGGATGACGCCGGCCTTGAAGCCGACCGAGCGCCCCTTGAAGTCCGCCGGGCCGCGGATACCGGAGTCGGCCCGGGTGACGTAGGCCTGGTCGCCGCGCTGGCCGAAGAGCGCGACGCCGGTCACGGGGAGCTTGTCCTCGCGCCGCCGCAGCAGCTGCGCGGCGGTGCCGGTCGTGAACTGCACCTTGTCGTCGAGCAGGAGCTTGAGGTGCTCGTCCTGGCCCGACGAGTGCTGGATCTGGACGCGCAGCCCCTCCTCCGCGAAGAAACCCTTCGCGTCGGCGACGTACGCGGCCACGAACGGCAGGTTCGCCTGCGCGCGGAAGCCGGCCATGAACGTGATCTCGGTGCGCTTCGGCGTGGCGGTCGGGGTCGCGGCCGCGCGCGACGCGGTCGCGGCGACGGCCGCCTCTGGGGTCACGGCGGGCGCCGCGTCGCCGTCGCCCCCGCAGGACGCGGCGAGCGCGAGCGTGAGCGCGCC
>VGNK01000118.1 GCA_016866055.1 Chloroflexota bacterium
GCCGGTGCGCAGGCGCTGGGCGCCGATCCAGCCCCACCGCACCCCCGGCTCCACCACCGACTGAGCCGCCGGACCCCGGCACACACGAACCGCGGTCGACGCCGATGGGCACCGGGCGCCTCCGGTGCACGCATGCGGCGAGCGCCGCCACGCACACGCGCAGCGCTCCCCCCCTGTGCAGCCGTCGGGCCGGCGCGGCGCCCGGTGATACGGTGGAGGCGCTGGCCGCGCGTCGCGGCCCGCACGCGCTGGAGCGACCCCCGACGATGACCGCACCCGAGCCGTCCGGCCGCAACCGCCTCGCCGGCGAGAGCAGCCCATACCTCCGACAGCACGCCGACAACCCCGTCGACTGGTACCCGTGGGGCGAAGAGGCCTTCGCCCGCGCGCGCGCCGAGGGGAAGCCGGTGCTGCTCTCCGTCGGCTACTCCACGTGCCACTGGTGCCACGTCATGGCGCACGAGTCGTTCGAGGACGAGTCCACCGCCGCCCTGATGAACGCGGGCTTCGTCAGCGTCAAGGTCGACCGCGAGGAGCGGCCGGACATCGATTCCGTGTACATGACGTTCACGCAGGCGATGACCGGGCAGGGCGGATGGCCGATGACGGTCTTCCTCACCCCGGGCGGCGAGCCGTTCTACGCCGGCACCTACTTCCCCCCGCAGGACGGGCACGGGCGGCCGGGGTTCCCGCGGCTCCTGCAGAGCATCCGCCGCGCGTGGGAGAGCGACCGCGCGCAGGTCGAGGCCTCCGCGGCGGACCTCACTTCCCGCGTGCGGGACGCGCTCGACCGCGCGTCGGCCACCGCCGGCAGCGCGGCGGCCTCGGACGCCGAGCGCGCGGCGACCCTGGCGGTCGACCGGCTCGCCTCCGCGTTCGACGCGACCTGGGGCGGGTTCGCTCGCGCGCCGAAGTTCCCCAGCCCGCCGAACCTCGAGTTCCTGCTCATGCACCACGCTCGCGCCGGCGACGGCGGGCGACGGCCGGGCCCGCTCGAGATGGTGCTTCATACGCTGCGGCGGATGGCCGAGGGCGGGATCTACGACCACCTCGGGGGCGGGTTCGCGCGCTACAGCGTCGACGAGCGATGGCTCGTCCCACACTTCGAGAAGATGCTGTACGACAACGCGCAGCTGGTGCGGCTCTACCTGCACGCGTACCAGCTCGTCGGCGAGCCGCTGTTCGCGCGGGTCGCGCGCGAGACGCTCGCGTACCTCGAGCGCGAGATGCTCGACCCGGAGGGCGGCTTCTACAGCGCACAGGACGCGGACAGCGAGGGCGTCGAGGGGAAGTTTTTCGTCTGGACCCCCGACGAAGTCGCCGCGGTGCTCGGCGACGACGACGCCGCGCTCCTCAACGCGGTCTTCGCGGTCACGCCGGACGGGAACTTCCTCGACCCGCACCACCCCGAGCTCGGGCGGCGCACCGTGCTGAGCCGCCCGCGGCCGCTGGACGCGGTCGCCGCCGAGCGCGGGATCGCCGTCGACGAGCTCGAGGGGCGGGTCGCGGGGTGGCGCGACCGCATGTGGCGCGCGCGCGAGGAGCGCGTGCACCCTGGCCTCGACGACAAGGTGCTCACGTCCTGGAACGGGCTCGCGCTCGCGGCGTTCGCCGAGGCGGGGCGCGTCCTCGACGACGAGCGCTACCGCGAGATCGCGCGGCGCAACGCGGGCTTCGTGCGCGCGCGGCTCTGGCGCGACGGCCGGCTGCGGCACGTCTCCACGCGCGGCGAGGCGCGCATCGACGGGATGCTCGAGGACTATGCCTACTACGGGCTGGGCCTCGTCGAGCTCTATCGCGCGACCGGCGAGATCGATCGCCTGCGCTGGGCCGCCGAGCTCTTCGAGGCCGCGCGCGAGCGCTTCCGCGACCCCGAGCGCGGCGGCTTCTTCGAGTCGCCCGCGGACGGCGAGCGGCTGGTGCTGCGGCAGAAGCCGCTCTTCGACGCCGCGACGCCGAGCGGCAACGGCGCGATGGCGATGCTCGGCTTCTGGCTCGCCCGCTACTTCGAGCGCCCGGAGTGGGAGGAGGCGGTCGGCGAGGTCGCGGCGCTCGTGCGCGAGCAGCTCGCGCGCTCGCCGTCGGGGTTCGGCAGCGTGCTGCAGGCGCTCGAGCTGACGCTCGCACCGCGGCGCGAGATCGCGGTCGTCGGGCCCGCGCCGGCGCGCGCGCCGCTCGAGCGCGAGATCGCGCGCCGCTTCCTCCCAACGGTGGTGATCGCGCCCGCGGCGGAAGGGCAGGGGCTGCCCCTGCTCGACGGCCGCGGGGTCGACGGTGGGGTCGCCGCCTACGTGTGCGAGCAGATGGTGTGCGACCTTCCCGCGCGCTCGCCGGAGGAGCTCGCCGCGCAGCTCGCGGGCCGACGGTGAACGGGGTGCGCGCGGCCCTTGCCTTCAGCCCCGACGTCGAACAACATGAACAACATGCGTAGTGCGGGGGTTCGGCGGAGGGATCGGGCATGGGTGCAGCGCAGGTGAACTCGTCGATCATCGCCCGCGCGATCCGGGCCTCCCGACTGGACGCGCATGTCTTCGAGGAGGTCGAGCACGACCCCAACGCGACGCGCGAGGCGCTCGGCATCGTCGTCGTGACCTCGGTGCTCGCGGCGGTCGGGGGAGGCGTCGGCGCGGGACCGATCGCGCTGGTCTACCTGACGATCGCGGGCGTGCTCGGCTGGGCGGCGTATGCGTACATCACCTACTTCATCGGGACACGCCTGCTCGCGGGCCCGCAGACGAGCGACCTGGAGCGAGCTCGCGCGCACGCTGGGCTACGCGAACGCGCCGCGCGCGCTCCTCGTGATCGGCGTGATCGCGCCGATCGCCGGAGTCGTCGCGCTCATCGTCGGGATCTGGGTGCTCGTCGCGACGATCGTCGCGATCCGCGCGGCGCTCGACTGCGCGACGGGGCGCGCCATCGCCACGGCCGTGATCGGGTGGCTCGTGCAGGCGATCGTGATCGGGCTGCTCTGGGGGCTCGCGATCGCGAGCTAGGCGTTCGGGCCCCGCGGGGACCGTAGAGCGACACGAGGAGCCGCTGCGATGCCGGACGTCGAGCGGCTCCTCGCTGCGTTCGCCTCGGGCGCGCTCGTGCGGCCCTCCGCCGCCGAGGCGAACCTGCTCGACCTCGCGAGCGCGATCTTCGCGACCACGGGCGTGCCCGGGGCGGGGGTCGCCGGTCACGCCGCGGAGCTCGCGTCCGAGCTCGCCGGCGCAGAACACGTCGTGCTCGTGCTCGCCGACGGGCTCGGCCGCCACTTCGTCGACGGCCTGCCCGCGGACGCGTGGATGCGCCGCCACCTCCGCCGCTCGCTGCAGGTGCCGTTCCCGCCGACGACCGCGGTCGCGCTGACCAGCCTGGCGACCGGTCGCTGGCTCACCGATCACGCCGCGCCGGGGTGGTGGACGTACCTCCCCGGGCGCGACGTGGTGGCCGTGCCGCTCCGGTTCCACCGGCTCTCCGACGAGCGCTCGCTCGAGGACCTGGGCGTCCCGGTCGAGGAGGTCTTCCCGCAGCCGTCGCTCGTCCCGCGCATGCGCGCCGAGGTCGAGTTCGTGCTGCCGCGCGCGATCGCGGAGTCTGTTTACTCGCGCTACATCGGCGGGGGGAGCGCGCGGGCCGGCTACGACAGCCTGCGGGGCGCGGCCGAGCACGTGGTCGCGCGGCTGGCGGCGGCCGGCGGACCCACCTACACGTACTGGTACACGCCGCGCGTCGACACGCTGGCGCACGAGCTGGGCGTGGAGGACGAGCAGACGGTCGCGGCCGTGCGCGAGCTCGACGGCGAGCTCGCCGCGCTCGCCGAGCAGCTCGCCGCGCTGCCGCGGCAGGCGCGCCTCGTGGTCACCGCCGACCACGGCCACCGCGACGTGCCGGACGACGGGCGCGAGATGATCGCGGAGGAGGACTCGCTGCTGGAGTTCCTGCGCTGCCACCCCTCGGGCGACGTGCGGGCGGTCTACTTCCACCTCCGCGTCGACGCCGACGCCGCGCAGCACCGCGAGTTCCGAGCCGTCTTCCACGAGCGGTTCGGCGCCCGCTGGGTACTGCTCTCGACGGACGAGGTCGAGGCGTTGCGCCTGCTCGGGCCCGGTCCGCTCTCGACCGAGACGCGCTCCCGGATCGGGGACTACACCGCCATCGCGCTCGGCGCCGAGGTGATGCGCTACGAGGGGGCGCCCGGGGCGGACCGCTTCATGCGGCAGCGCTCTCAGCACTCCGGGCTCTCGCCGGCCGAGATGACGGTCCCGCTGATCATCGCGTAGCGGACCTTGACCGACGCGCGGGGCTCGGTCACCATCGGCCCGCGCACACGACTCGAGCGACAGCGCGAGCGACGTGGAGCGGCGTGAGAAAGGACGCGGGGGCGTGACCTATAGCGACATCCTGTACGAGGTCGACGGGCGGCTGGCGTTCGTGACGCTGAACCGGCCGGAGAAGCTGAACGCGCTCTCGAACAACCTCCGCGGCGAGGTCTTCCACGCGATGCGGGAGGCGGAGGCGACCCCCGAGGTGGGGGTGATCGTGCTGCGCGCGAACGGCCGCTCGTTCAGCGCCGGGTACGACCTCTCCCCGTCGCGCGCGGCGGGCGCGGACTCGCCTTACGTGCACCCGCGCTCGCTGCTACCCGACACGGGCACCACGCACCCGGGCCCGCAGCAATGGTCGCGGCACGTGGTGATGGCGAACTTCATGATCTGGGAGCTCGCGAAGCCGGTCGTGGCACAGATCCAGGGGCACTGCCTCGCGGGCGGCACCGAGCTCGCGTCGATCTGCGACTTCCGCATCGTGGCCGATGACGCGCAGATCGGGTACCCGCCGGTGCGCGCGATGACGACGATGGACATGATGTGGGCGCCCTGGCTGCTGCCGCCGGCGAAGGCACGCGAGTTCGCATACGTGGGCGACCCGGTCTCGGGGCGCGAGATGGCGCAGCTCGGCTGGGCGAACTACGCGGTGCCCGCCGACCAGCTCGCGGAGTTCACCGAGAAGTTCGCGCGACGCATGGCGCACATCGACAACGACATGCTGATGTACTCGAAGCGCGCCGTGAACCGGCAGTACGAGGTCATGGGCATCCGGACCGGGCTCTGGTCGGGGACGGACCTGCAGGCGCTGAGCGCCCTGCGCCCGGCCGCGGGGGAGTGGGGCCGCCGCATGCGAGAGGACGGGCTGAAGGCCGCGCTCGAGTGGCGCGACGGGCCGTTCCGGGACTTCCGCGGCGCGTACGAGTCGGCGCCGAAAGACCGCCCCGTGGCGAGCTCCGAGGGTGCGGCGGGGCGCGGGGCGTACTAGGCCGGCAGACGCTCCCGAACGCCGGTGCGGCGCGTGCGCGCCGCGCCACCACGCTGCATCGACTGCCGAGGGCGGCCTCGCGGCCGCCCTCGGTGTGTCTCCGTGTCTCGCGGACGTCGCGCTACGCGCGTGCCCCCGCCGGCTTCGCCTTCGCCTCCACCGCCGAGCAGACCGTGTCCACGATCAGCCGCGTGACGATGTACGGGTCCATGTTCGCGTTCGGTCGGCGGTCCTCGATGTAGCCCTTCTTGTCGCGGGCCACCTGCCAGGGGATGCGCACCGAGGCGCCGCGGTCCGAGACCCCGTAGCGGAACTGCGACCAGTGCGCGGTCTCGTGCTGCCCCGTCAGCCGCTCCTCGATCGCGTAGCCGTAGTTCTTGATGTGCAGGTCGTGCTTCGCCGAGAGCGCCTCGGCCGCCGCGATGCACGCGTCGAGCGAGCCGCGCATCTCCCTCGTCGAGAAGTTCGTGTGCGCCCCGGCGCCGTTCCAGTCGCCCTTCACCGGCTTCGGGTAGAGCGTCGCGCTCACGCCGAAGTCCTCGGCGACGCGGTAGAGCAGCCAGCGCGCGATCCAGACCTGGTCGGAGACCTCCAGCGGCCCGATCGGCCCGATCTGGAACTCCCACTGCGCGGGCATCACCTCGCCGTTCGTGCCGGCGATCGACAGCCCCGCGGTGATGCAGGCGGTCGTGTGCGCCTCGACCACCTCGCGCCCGAAGACCTCGTCTGCGCCCACGCTGCAGTAGTAGCCGCCCTGCGGGGCCGGGAAGCCGTTGTCCGGCCAGCCGAGCGGCCGCGCGCCCTCGAAGAACGTGTACTCCTGCTCGATCCCGAACCAGACTTCGTGCTTCTCGAACTTCTTCGCGACCTCGGCGAGCGGCGCGCGCGTGTTCGACGGGTGCGGCGACATGTCGGTCAGCAGCACCTCGGCGAGCACGAGCTTGTTGTCGCCGCCCCGGATCGGGTCCGGACAGACGAAGACGGGCCGCAGCACGCAGTCGGAGTTCTCGCCCGGCGCCTGGTTGGTGCTCGAGCCGTCGAAGCCCCAGATCGGAGGCTCCTCGCCGGCGGGCACGACCTTCGTCTTCGAGCGCAGCTTGGCCGTCGGCTGGGTGCCGTCGATCCAGATGTATTCGGCCCGGTACGGCGCGGTCATGAACACTCCATCTCAATCGGGGCGCGGGAGGGGCGCCACTCCACATCGTTCGAGGTGCCAGCACGTTACCGGCTCAACGTTTCAGCGATGTTTCACTCGGCCCGCTCCCGCGGCGCCGGCGAAGGGTCCCGCGCGGGCGCCGCTCCCCCCCGACCCGACCGGCTCCGCGCCCCGCACACGCGCGGGGATGCGCGTCACCGCGTTCGCCGTCCCCCGCGGCGACTGGCCCCGCACGCCTTCGGCGACCGCTTCGAGACCGCCGACCGCGTCGTGTTCGTCCCCGCGCAACCGCCGGCTGCTCGTGCTGACGCACCTGCTCCTCAGGCGCGCGTGGGCGGAGCAGCCGCTCGCTGGGGTGCGGGCCGCGCACGACGGGCCGCCGTCCGCGACGACCCGACGGTGCTCTCACAGCGCCCGGCTTCGCGAGGCCTCCCCTGCCCTCACGCGCGCCCGCGGCCCGTTTGCCCCTCGGCGGCGCGACCGCGAGACTCGACCTCCGGCCCACCGCCAGCGGAGCAACGCCATGCGCCTGCGCCTTCCGACGCCCCTGCTCGTCGCCCTGATCGCGGCCGTCACCGCGGGGCTGACCGCGCTCGGGGTCTGGCAGCTCCAACGCAACGAGTGGAAGCGCGGGATCGTCGAGGAGCGGCAGGCGCGCACCGCGGCCGCGCCCGTCGCCGCGGCGAGCCTGCTGGACGCCACCCAAAACGCGGTCGACTGGCGGCGCGTGGAGGCGAGCGGGACCTGGGATCACGAGCGCACGATGGTCGTGTCGAACCGCGCGCGGTTCGACACGCTCGGCGAGGAGGTGGTGACGCCGCTCCTGCTGGGGCCGTCGGGGCCGGCGCTGCTCGTCTCGCGCGGGTGGTACCCGCGGGAGGAGCGCGAGCGCGTGCTGGCGGAGCTGCGGGCGGAGCGCGAGGGGCGCGTCGAGGGGCTCGCGCGCGCGCGCGCCGGCGGCGGGCGGCGCACGGCGGCCGGGTCGTGGACGCGGCTCGACCCGGTGGCGATGGGCGCCCAGCTGCCGTACCCGACGCTGGGCTGGGCGCTGCTCGAGGGGCGGCTCGTGCGCGAGTTCACCGCCGACGGCGGGCAGCTCCCCCACCGCCAGTACCTCGGCTACCGCAACACGACGCCGCATCTCGAGTACGCGGTCACCTGGTTCGCCCTCGCGGCCGCGCTCGTCGTGATCGCGCTCGTCCGCTTCGTGATCGCGCCCCGGCGCGGGGCGCGCCAGGGCGCGCCCCCTCCGACGGCCGGCCCATGCCGTCGCTAGGAACCGATCGCGGCGCGGATCTGCTTCGCGTGGTTGTCCAGGTGGTCGGCGCTGAGCTGTAGCACCCCCTCGACGGTCTTCGGGTACGGGGTGGGGTGGTCCGCGACCTTCGCGAGGTCGCGGTCCTCGACGTAGCGGACCACGCGCGTGAAGTCCGCGGCG
>VGNK01000119.1 GCA_016866055.1 Chloroflexota bacterium
ACCGCCGCCTCTTCAGCGCCCTCGGCTACGTCCCGCCCGCCGAGTACGAGGGAACCACGACCCTGTGCCAGTCCTGGCGGAGGCCGGGACTCAATATCCGAGCCTCCATCAAACCCGGGGCGATTCACTCTCCTCGCTTGTACGCTTCGTTCTTCAGCACCCTGCTAGCCCTTCGCGCTCCGAACACGCGAGCCGGCTCGGGGCGGGCCGCCGCTGCGTCCGTGTCGCCGAGTCACAGCGGATCCGGCGGCGGAGCAGGTCCCGCGAAGCCGGACCGAACAGCCGCGCCCCGCAACCCGGGGCACCCGGCGAGGGGCGCAGCGACTTCCGCGAGCGGGCCCGGTCCAAGGGGCATGCGAAGCGCCTCGTCGATCGCGCCGAGCATGAACACCCGCGCTCCTCGACGCCCCGCGCCGGGATATCGGCGGACGAAGCGCCTTGAAGCGCGCAGCGCCGTGGCCTAGCGTCGCCGCGCACCGCCGCACCGGAGGAGGCCAGAGCGATGCCGGTACTCGACGCCCAGGTCCACGCGTACGAGCGCGACCACCCCGGCCGCCCGTGGGCCGCCGTGCTGCACGGTCCGCCCGAGGTCACCGGAGACCAGATGGTCGCCGCGATGGACGAGGTCGGCGTCGACGGCGCGCTGCTCGTCTCGCCGTTCACGATGTACCGCTTCGACGCCTCGTACGCGCTCGAGGTCTACGCGAAGCACCCGACGCGCTTCCGGCTGATCAAGCCGGTCGACCCGGAGGACCCAGCGGTCGCCGACACGATCGCGGAGTGGGCCGCGACCCCGGGCGCGGTCGCGATCCGCATCATGCTGAACCGCGTCGCGGCGGAGGACCCGGGCGATCCCGGCCTCAACCGCGTGCTCGCGGCCGCCGCCCGGCACGCGCTGCCGGTGAACCTGCTGGCGTGGGGGCGGATCGACCAGGCGCGAGGGCTCGCCGCGCGCCACCCGGACGCGCGCGTGGTGATCGACCACCTGGGGCTGCAGCAGCCGTTCGAGCCGCCCGCGCCGCCGGAGCCGTTCGGGGAGCTTCTGCAGGTGCTCGCGCTCGCGGCGCTGCCGAACGTCGCCATCAAGATCACGGGCGCCTGCACGCTCTCGCACGAGCCGTTCCCGTACCGGGACATCTGGGACCCGCTCGCGCGCATCTTCGACGCGTTCGGCATCGAGCGTTGCATGTGGGGCACCGACTGGACCCGCGCCGCCGGCCTGCTCACCTACCGCGAGGGGGTCGAGGCGTTCCGCGTCACCGACCGTCTCTCCGATGGCGGGCGGGCGGCGCTCATGGGGGGGACGCTGCAGGAGATCTACGGCTGGCGAGACTGAGCCGCGGCGAGTGCGCGGATGGCCGCGGTGAATCCGTCCGCGGTCCAGGCTCAGCGACGAACCTGCCCGGGCCGCGGCGGCTCCGACCGCGGGGAGGCCGCGGGGGTCAGTCGCCCGGCGTGATCAGCCGCAGCCGCGGGACCGCCGCGCGATCGCGACCCTCGTCGCGCGTGAGCAGCCCATAGCCGGCCACCGCTGCGTGTGCGCCGATGTAGAACGCGGGGACCCATGTTCCGCCGGCACTGTCCAGCGCGGGGCCGGACTCCATCGCGCTCGCCGCCTCGCCGAATTCCTCCGTCGCCCGCTCGACTTCGCCGGCACGGAGGAGGACTCGCGCACGAGCGAGAGGTACATGCGGCCGAACCATCGGAGTCCCGCCCGCCGTCGCAGCCCGCGAGGCGGCGGAGACCGCCGCCAACCTCATCACCGGCGCCGGCGGCCCCGGCTACGGCGACCGCGACGGCAACGCCACGATCGCCGGCGCCGCGCCGGCGGGGCTCCTCCCGAGCCTCGACGGCACCTTGCCCGGCCTCGCGAGCGCGCTGCGCGGCCCGCCCTGCATCGACGCCGACGTGCTCGGCGGCTCGTGGGACGACCCGCGCGCGCTTGAACGAGGTGCTCTCCCAGATCGCGGCGTGGACCCCGGCCCGCCACACGATGCCGCGCCTCGCGAGCCATCCGATGCGCGTCGTCGGGTGGCTGACGTTCACGCTCGCGAGCCGCTCACTCGACGAGGCCCACGACGACTTTCGCCACGCGCGCATCCACTCCGACATCACGCACGCCGCGCTCGACTGCTGAGTCCCGCGGCGCTCGACCGCTGAGTGCCTGCGCCGCGTCGACGTGGCGCGCGACCGCGACCGCGTGGCCGCCCGCTACCAGGTGTCGACGTACGGCCGCTTCTTCGCCGTCCGTGGCGGCACCGGCGGCAGGCTCTTCAGCCCGCGCACGATCCACGCGCGCGTCTCCGCCGGGTCGATCACGTAGCGCGCGCCCGAGTTGATCGCCCGCGCGTTCTCGTAGCCCTGCGCGACCCTGCGGTCGTACGCCCGCTTGCGCTCCTCCGCGTCCTCGATCGCCGCGAGCTCCCGCCGCGCCGAGAGCTTCACGGCGCCGTCGATGTTCATCCCCGCGAACTCCGCGGTCGGCCACGCGACCGTGAAGAACGGCACCGAGGCGGCGCCGCCGATCATCGCCTGCACGCCGAGCCCGTACGCCTTGCGCACCATCACCCCGAACATCGGCGCCGTGAGGTTCCCGCCGATGTTGAACAGCCGCACCGCGTGCCGCACGAGCGCGGTCCGCTCGTGATCGGGCCCGACCATGATCCCCGGGCAGTCCATGAAGACGACCGTGGGGATGTCGAACGCGTCGCAGAGCTGGAAGAAGCGCGCGCCCTTGTCCGCCCCGGGGCTGTCGACCGCGCCGGCGAGGTGCGCGGGGTTGTTCGCGACCACGCCCATCGGCCGGCCCTCGACGCGGATGAACGCCGTGATCACCCCGATCCCGTAGCTCGGGCGGACCTCGAGCACCGAGCCCTCGTCGGCCAGCGTGCGGATGATCTCCCGCATGTCGTAGGTGCGCACGCGGTTCTCCGGGATGATATGCCGCATCCGGCGCTGATCCGGCGCCGTCCACTCGTCGATCGGTCCCTGGAAGTAGCCGAGGTACTGCTTCGCGGCGGCGACCGCCGCGGCGTCGTCGGGCACCAGGATATCGACGTTGCCGTTGGGCACCTGGAACGACATCCCGCCGAGCTCCTGCGCCGAGTGCGCGCCGAGCCCGCTCGCCTCCACCACGGCGGGGCCGGCGACGCCGAGCGTCGAGCGCTCGGTCGCGATGATCACGTCGCAGCACGCGAGCAGCGCCGCGTTGCCCGCGTAGCAGTCGCCCGTGCTCACACCCACGAGCGGCACGAATCCGCTCAGCCGCGCGAAGTCGACGAAGAGGGAGGAGTCCATCCCGAAGCCCTCGAGGCGCCCGTAGGGCCGCCCCTCGCCCCCGGCGAAGAGCACGATCGGCACGCGGAAGTCGTGCGCCAGCTCGTGCACCGGCTCCTGCCTGTAGTGGCCGTGGGTGTAGGTCGCCAGCTGGTAGTCGTGGTGCACGACCGCGACGCGCGCGCGCGCTTCGCCGACGAGGCGCGCGTTCACGGTGCCGAGGCCCATCACCGTGCCGCCGGCGACGGAGCCGGAGGCGGCCGGGCCGAACTCCCGGAACGACCCTGGGTCGAGGAGGTCCGCGAGGTGCTCGCGCGCGGTGCGGCGGCCGCTCGCGTGCCGCGCGGTGACCGCCTCCTCGTGGGCTGCGTCGAGCGTCGCGGCGACGCGGTCGAACATCTCGCGCAGGTCGCCGCGGATGTGATCGAGGTCGATGCCGGCATCGGCGTCGATCGCGCCGCCCTCGACCTCCATCTCCTGGATGAACACGATCGGGTAGCCCTCGCGCACGACATCGCCGAGCGACATCGAGACGGCCACCACGACGCCGCTGCGCCGCGCGCGGACGTCGTGCTGCAGCTTCATCGCCTCGACGACGGCAACCGCTTGCCCGATGCGCACCTCGTCACCGACGGCGACGCTGATCTCCACGATCGTCCCCTGCATCGGCGCGACGAGCCCGACGGATCCCGGCGGCCCGACCGCGCGCCGCGCCTGCGGCGCCGCGGCCCCGGCGCTGTGGCTGCCCGCGAACCCGCCGGCGGGCGCGACGCGCGGACGAAGCGGGGCACCGGCGCCGACGAGCCGCGCGCGCTGCTCGTCGAGGAAGCGCGTGTGCACGCGCCCGGCGGCGAAGTCGGGGTGGGCGAGGATGCTCTGCAGCAGCGCGATGTTCGTCGCGACGCCCTCGACGCGGAACTCGCCGAGCGCGCGCGACGTGCGCGCGATCGCGTCGTCGAAGCGCGGCGACAGCGAGTGACCTATCACCTTCGCGAGCAGCGGGTCGAAGCGCAGGCTCGTCTCGTAGCCGGCGTAGCCGCAGCCGTCGGTGCGGACGCCGGGGCCGCTCGGCGGCTCGTACGCGCCGAGTGTGCCGCTCGCGGGGCGGACCGAGCCGTCCTCGCGGACCGACTCCAAGTGCACGCGCGCCTGGATTGCGAAGCCCCGCGGCTCGCCGGCGCGCGGGCCGTCGAGGCCGAGCTCGGCGAGCGTGGCGCCCTGCGCGATCCGCAGCTGGGCCTGCACGATGTCGACGCCGGTGACCTCCTCGGTGACGGTGTGCGCGGCATCGAGTCGCGCGTTCGTCCCGATGAAGGCGAACGCGGTGGCTTCAGGCGCTCCGGATCTGCCTGCGCTCGCGTCGACGAGGAACTCGAAGGTGCCCGCGCTGCGGTAGCCGGCGCTGCGCGCCAGGCGCGCGGCCGCGTCGATGATCCGCGCGCGTAGCTCGGGGTCGAGGTGGGGCGCCGGCGCGACCTCGACGAGCTCCTGGAAGGCGCGCTGGGCGCTGCCGTCGCGCTCGCCGAGGTGGACGATCGCACCGTGGGCGTCGCCGAGGATCTGCACCTCGATGTGGCGAGCGCGGGAGACGAGCTCCTCGACGAAGAGCGCGCCGTTGCCGAAGGCGGCGAGAGCCTCGGCGCGGCAGCGCTCGTAGGCGGCGGCGACCTCGTCGGCCCGAGAGACGACCCGCGTGCCGCGCCCGCCACGCCCGGCGACGGCCTTGATGATCATCGCCCGCCCGTCGCCGAGGTCCGCGAGGAACGCCGCCGCCTCCTCGGCAGAGACGGCGCGGTCGAGGCCGCGGAACACGGGCACGTCGGCGGCGACCGCCGCGAGGCGCGCGCGGGCCTTGTCGCCGAACAGCTCGAGCGTCTCCACACGCGGGCCGACGAAGGTGATCCCCGCCTCCTCGCAGCGGCGGGCGAAGTCGGCGCTCTCGGCGAGGAAGCCGGAGCCGGGGTGCACGGCGTCGCAGCCGGCGTCGCGGGCGACGCGGATCAGCTGCTCGACGTCGAGGTAGGCGGCAGTGCCGGCGCCGTCGAGCGTGACGGCTTCGTCGGCCTTGCCGGTGTGCAGCGAGCCCGCGTCGTCCGCGGGTGCGACGGCGACCGTGGGCACGCCCAGCTCCGCCGCCGCCCGCATGATGCGGATGGCGATCTCGCCCCGATTCGCGACCAGCAGCTTCATGCGAGCCCCGAGCTCTCCCTCATCGTCACGCGATGCTGCGGGCACCCGCCCCGACCCCGGTGCCGGCTACCACGTGTCGACGTTCGGCCGCTTCTTCCCGGTGCGCGGCGCGGCCGGCGGCAGGCAGCGCAGCCCCTCCGCGATCCACGCGCGCGTGTCGACGGGGTCGATCACGTCGTCGATCCCGTACTGCGTGCCGCCGGAGTTCACCGCCCGCGCGCGATCGACGAACTCCGCCACGCGCCGCTCGTAGAGCGCCCGCCGCTCGTGCGGGTCGGCGATGCGGTCGAGCTCGTCGCCGAAGGTCAGCCGGATCCGAGCGTCGATGCCCATGTCGGCGAACTCGGCGGTCGGCCAGGCCACCGTGAAGAACGGCTCGAGCGAGCTGCCGCCGGACATCGCGCGCGCGCCCATGCCGTACGCCTTGCGCACGACCACCGCGAACACCGGCGTCGTGAGGTTCGCGCCGGTGACGAGCATGCGTGCCGAGTGCCGCAGCAGCGCCGTGCGCTCGTGCTCCGGCCCGATCATGATCCCGGGGCAGTCGATCAGCGACAGCACCGGCAGGTCGAAGGTGTCGCAGAGCTGGAGGAAGCGCGCCGCCTTGTCCGCGGCGTCGCGGTCGATCGCGCCGGAGAGATGGTGCGGGTTGTTCGCGATGAGGCCCAGCGGACGGCCCTCGACGCGGATGAACGCGGTGATGATCCCGGTCCCGAAGGCCTTGCGGATCTCGAGGATCGAGTCGCGGTCGGCGATCGTCTCGATCACCTCGCGCATGTCGTAGAGCGCGCCGCGGTCCTCGGGCACAACCTGGCTCAGCGGACGCTGGTCGTTGGCCTCCCAGCGGTCGATCGATCCCTGAAAATACGAGAGGTACTTCTTCGCGGTCTCGATCGCCTCCTCGTCGTCCTTCACGAGGATGTCGACGACGCCGTTCGGGACCTGGAACGACATCGGGCCGACCTCCTCGGGCGTGTAGATGCCGAGGCCCCCGCCCTCGATCATCGCTGGCCCGCCGAGCCCGATCGTGGAGTTCTCCGCCGCGATGATCACGTCGCAGGACGCGAGCATCACGGTGTTCCCCGCGAAACAGCGCCCGGAGTTCACCCCGACGAGCGGCACCAGGCCGCTGAGCTGCGAGAGCTTCGTGAACGTGTAGGAGTCGATCGGCACGCCGCCGCCGCCGCGGCCGGCGATGTCGACGGCGGCCGCCGGGTTGCTCGCCCCCGTGCCCTCGGCGCTGCGCACCTCGGGCTCGCCGCCGCTGATGCCGGGGCGGCCGCCCCCGCCCTCGGCGAAGAGGATCAGCGGGAGCCGGTAGCGCCCCGCCAGCTCGTACATCCGGTCCTGCTTGTAGTGGCCGCGGCCGCCCTGGGTGCCGGCGACGACCATGTAGTCGTAGTGCACCACGACCGCGCGCGAGCGCTCCTCGTCGAAGAGGTCGCGGTTCACGTGCCCGATGCCCATGACGAGACCGTCCGCCTGCGTGGTCTCGCGCAGCCACTGCTGCTGCTGCCAGCTCGCTGCGGTGACCAGCGGGCCGTACTCGCGGAAGGTGCCGTCGAAGAGGTGCTCGATGTTCTCGCGCGGGCTGCGCTGCCGGTTCGCGTGGCGCCGAGCGATCTTCTCGGCGCGGAAGGCGTCCTCGGTGAAGGAGCGGCGCTCGTGCAGCAGCGCGAGGTCGCCGCGCGTCGCATCCGGGGCCGCGGGGCTCGCAGCGCGCGGCTCGTGCGTCGCGACCGCAGTGCCGTCGAGGTCCACCGCGGTGACGAACGCGACCGGCTCACCCTCGCGGATGGCGTCGCCGGGGGCGACATGCACGGCGTGCACGACTCCGCCGTGCTCCGCGCGGACGACGTGGTGCAGCTCGAACAGATCGATCGTCGCGACGGGCGCGCCGGCCGCGACGGTGTCGCCCGGGACGACGTCGACCGCGATCACGCTGCCGCCGACCGGGGCGGTGAGCGCGACCGGCCCGGTGGCCGCGGCGCGCGCGTCCGTCTCGGGCTGGCGGGACTTCACCTGCCGGTCGTGCGTGAAGAGCGCGAGCGGGTCCCAGGCGTCCGCGACGCGCGCGCCCGCGTAGCCGTCGCCCGCGTAGCCGTCGCGGCCGCCGCTGCCCGAGGCCGGCGCGACGAGACGACGGTGCGCGCGGCCCGCGCTCACGAGCTGCGCACGCTGCTCGTCGACGAAGCGCGTGTGGACGCGCCCGGCGGCGAAGTCGGGGTGGGCGAGGATGCTCTGGAGCAGCGGGATGTTGGTGGCGACCCCCTCGACGCGGAACTCGCTTAGCGCGCGCGCGGTGCGCGCGATCGCGTCGGCGAGGCGGGGCGACGGCGAGTGCCCGATCACCTTCGCGAGCAGCGAGTCGAAGAGCAGGCTCGTCGTGTAGCCGGCGTAGCCGAAA
>VGNK01000120.1 GCA_016866055.1 Chloroflexota bacterium
TCGAGCGCGGCATGCGACCCGTCGCCGTCGGTCGCAAGAATCACTACGGCTCGAAGTCCGAGCGCGGCACGCGCGTCGCGGCGCTCTTCTACACGCTGATCGAGTCGGCGAAGCACGCTGGCATCGAGCCGGCGGGCTACCTCGCCGAGGCGACGCGGCGCGCGATCGACACTCCCGGGACCGTCACGCTGCCGCGCGATCTCGCGTCGACCTGATCCGCTCGCTGCTCGCATCCGCGCCGAACATTGTGCGGATTACGACGCCGCGCGAGACGGGGTCCGGCGAGCCGTTACTGTTCATCTTGAAACGAGCGGCATTGCCCCACCGTCGCTGCTCTCCCCCTCTCTGTTTGCCCCTAGTCCCACAGAGAGGGGGCTATCCGGTGCGAAGTCCAAATCGCGGATGCTATTCGCTCCTCAGCTGAGATCCAGTTTGCAGCAGTGGCCGCCATATGTGCGAAGGTCCGCTTTGTACTGCCTGCCTGCCCGATCGCCGCCGCTCAACTGCCCTCGCCCCCGCGAGCCACCGAACCTGCCTTGACCGGCGAGTGCCAGTCGGCGTACTTCCAGGTGGCAATGCGAGGGGCGGGCACGAGTCTCGGCTCGAACCGACGAAGGGTTGCCCGCGGCCTTCTTGCCGCAGCGGTCTTCCTCCTGGGCGGCCTCGCGGCAGGCCCGGCCCGGGCGGCCTCGTGCGGACTCGGGGTCGATGCCCCCGAACTCGTTGCGAGTCGCGCGGCAGTCGATGCGGCGTGTCCCTGCGGGGGCGCTCCGAGCGCGGCGATTCATCGCGCCTGCGCGAGGGCGGCGGTGCAGTCCGAAGTCGACGCGGGGCGACTGCCCTCGACCTGTCGACGCGACGCTTTTCGCTACGCGCAGTCATCTACGTGCGGCCGGCCCGGATCAGTCGCCTGCTGCCGGGTCTCATCGAGTGGGCGCGAGCAGCACAAGATCGTCCGCGACGCCCCCGCCTGCCGCGCTCCCGCGGGAGGCCTCGCCTGCGCGAGTGCCGCCGAGAGCACGGTCACGGGCTGCGATGCGAACGGCTGCGCCCCGGTCTGCGGCAACGGCGTGGTCGAGGGCGACGAGACCTGCGACGACGCCAACTCCGACGACACCGACGTGTGCATGTCGACCTGCCAGCCGCCGGCGGCACTCGCGAATACCGTCGGTCCGTTTCACCTGAAACCGGCTCCGCAACGGCCTTTCCTCGCGCTCTGGATCGTGTCGCCGGGCGGAAACCTGCAGGCCGAGCTCTCGGTCGACCGACTCGGTGCCCCGGGCGGAGCCGGGGCCGGGATGGCGGATCCCTATCCGTCCGAGTCGAACATCGCGGTCGTCCGCGTTCTCGACCCCGACGAGCGGATCGTCCACTGGCATTACCAGCACCAGGCGCCCGGCGCGGCGATGCCGACGATGATTCGATCGCCCGCCGAGCCCCCGCCTTCGAGCGCTTCGTTCGACGCGGCAGGCAACCTCGCCGGCTACAGGTTTTCGCTCGCCCGGGCAGGCGTCTACCAGGTCCGGGTCGCGACGAACTCGCTCAAGACCGCCGTCGCGTTGCGCCTGCCCGCAGGTGCCGGCTGGGGATGGTCGCAGCAGAACGGGGCATTCGCGTGGCCTCTGTGCGTCGGCAACTGCACCTCGGCGCCGGCGACCTCGATGTGGGCCTGGATCCCGCACCACCCGTCGGCGAGGCTCTTCCTCGAACTCTCGCCCGCCGCTACCGGTTCGCCGCTGCCCTCGCTCGTGCAGGACGCGACCGGGGTGCCGATCCCTTCGGTCGAACGCGGCAGCGCGCGTCGCTTCGTCGTCGCTCCCGATGCGACGTCGCCTGGCGAGGTCTGGCGCGTGAACCTGCCCGCCGTGAACACGCCGATGCAGTTCGCGGCGACCGGGTTGCCGCTCATTCTCTGCGACAGCCCCGCGACGGCCCGCACGATCCGCGCCTCGGTCGAAACAGTCGGCGTCGGGCCTCGAGCCGGCACCCTCGTCTTCCATCGGTTCCAGCGCGAGATACTGGAACTGCTCCCCGAGGTACTCGCTCACGCGGGCGACGACGCGGCGGTCGCGGCCCTCGACGGCACCGCAGAGCGCGCGGTGCCGCAGGGCATCGCGTGCGCGGGCAGTGAGAGCGACGACTCGGCGCTCTCCCCCGACGAGGTCTGGCGGCACTCGGCCCTGCTCGACTCCTGGGATAGCCCGCTTCGCACGGTCAGGTGGTACCTCGCGCGAGCCACGGTCGGCAGCGACGGGGCGGTGACTTACGGCGCCGGCCAGCCGATGTTCGAATCCTCACCCGTTGCGCACTGGGCCGGAGCGGTCGGGCTACCCCTACTCGAGCGGGTCGAGTGCGGCCATGACTCCGACTGCCCGGGTGGCGGCGCTTGCGGCGCCAACGGTGCGTGCGAGAAGGCTTTCGACCCGGCCACCGATCGGTGGGACGTCCTGCGCGGCCTTCGATGGCGCACTCGCGACGGTGTCCCGATCTACGGCGCCTACGCGGCACTCGGACTCCCGAGCGGGGCGCCCTGGCAGATGTCGCTCGCCGCGACGTTCGTCCATCCGTGCAACCCCTGGGGCCCGGCGGTCGAGGGCGCGGCACTGCCGCATCGAGAACTCGTCGTGCGGGGAGTCGCTGCCGGGCTCGCCGACCTGATGCTAATCGGCGAGGACGACCGGCCCGTGGGCGTCCGCGAGTTGGACCCTTACCCGGGCTCGATCGGCTTCCAGTTCGCGCAGTCCGCGCGCGCGTTCGGCGCAGCAGCTCCCTTGTTGCCCGCGGCCCTGCCCGAGAACGGACTCGGCGAGCGAGTGCGCGAGCTTTGGACCCGAGGCATCCGGCAGTTCGCCGACCGGTGGCAGGCGGCCTACCTCGTCAGCTCGATGAACCAGTCGGCGCACTACCTCGTCGGCCTCGAGCAGATCGCCCACGGGGTCGCGGACCCGCAGGTCGCGGGTCTCTACCGCGGGCTTGCCCGCGCCTACGCCGCGCGCGTCGCGAAGACGGCGAGCGTCGCGGGGTGGCTTCCCGAGTCGCTCGGGCCGAGCAGTTCCTATGCGGGAATCCAGCACTGGTTGATGGCGCAGTACCTGGATCTCACCCGTTCGGACCCCGAGGGGGAGGATGCAGTCCTGCGCTCCGCGCTGGCCCGGAGCTACGGCTTCTTCAACCTCGCGACCGCGGTCGAGCCCGACGGCCAGAGGACGAGCGGGTTCAACTTCTCGCACCGCATCGGCACCGGCTTCGAAGAGGAGCAGTACCAGGGCGCGCGCGGGCAGGCGGAGAGCGTCCCCGAGGTCGCGACCTGGTCCGACTGGCTGTTCCCGCAGTCGGGGAGCGCCCTCGTGCGTCGTCGAGCGGCGCTGCGGTCCCTCGCCGACTACTTCTCGGCACCGGTCGCGACGATCCCGCGCAACACCCTTCACGGCGTCGCCGACGTCGTTCTCGGCCTCGACTCGACGGCACGCGGCACGATCCTGCCGATGCCTGCGGTTGCGCCGAAGAGCGGCGAGACGGTCCTACCGGCACCCCCGGCCGCACCAGAGATCGTCGCCGTGCGGCGAGCATCCTGGTTCGCGTCCATCTGGGTCGGACGCCCCGCGCCGTCGTCATTCTACTACGGGGCGTCGTGGGCGACGACGCGGAAGGTTCCGCTCACGCGCTCGGACTACGTCATCGAGGACATCGACCCACGCACCGAGTCAGTGCCGATCGCCGGCATGGAGTCCCCCCACGCGATCGACGTGTACCAGGTCTCTCCCATGGTCGGGGGCGGACTTTCCCTGTTCGCGACGCCCGATTTCGGCAGCGGCATCGTCGCGGCAAACTGGTCGCCACTGGTCCACCACGGGCTGGTTGCGGTGCGAACCGAGTCCGGGGCGCCCGCGCGCTCGTGGGAGGACTACGCGTCGGTGACCACCGATCGCGCCGCAACCGGCGCGGGCGGCGACTGTGCCCGTGCATTCGACGCACTCGAGCACGTATCACTACCCCTCGGCCTCTCGGTCTACGGGCACGTCGAGGGCGATGCCGGCCTCTGCTACGCGCGGCACTATCATTTTGACGACCATCGGCTCGGCGTGCGGGTCGTTCTGCGTCGCACCGCCGCAGCACCCGGACCGCCGCTCGAGCGGTTGTTCGAGAACGTCCCGTTCCCGACCTGCACGCGCGATGTCTGCGACGACCCGACAGGAGCGACCGGGACACTGAATCGCAAGTCCGCCGGCGCGACGCTCTCGGCGCTCCTGCCGACGGGAGGGGAGCAGGCCGAGGGAATCGTCCCCGCAACGCAGAGAATCGAGCTACGCGACAGGGGCGGTCGTGGAATCGACGTGGTCCTGGACGCCAAGCGTGGCGTGGTCGTGCAGCCGCACGGACTGCGCCACACCTACTACGGCTCGGAACTGCAGATCGGACGCGTCGAGATCGACCTCGAGGCGCCGACCCTCGTCGGGCAGACGGTCGAACTGGCCTACGACATCGCCCCGCGCGATTGAGCCGTCCCTGCGGTGGTGGTCCCGTAAGCTTGCCCCCGGATACACGTGATTCTGAACGCTCTGGGGTATCCGGAGGGACGGATGAGGACTTCACGATCCAGCGAGGAGCAGATCGTCGGGATCTTGAAGGAAGGCGAGGCCGGGGTGCCCGTCGCCGAGCTTTTGCGGCGCCATGGGATCAGCCGGGCGACGGACTTCTCCTGGCGGTCGAAGCACGCGGGCGCGACGGTTTCGGAGCTTCGGCGAGTGCGGGAGCTCGAGGCCGAGAACGCGAAGCTGAAGCGGATGTACGCGGAGCCGGCGCTCGAGAACGCCGCGATCAAGGACGTCCGGTAACCGTTCGACGAAGCGCGTGGCTGACCCCGCCGCGAGAGCGCGCTACTTCTCGTCGGGATGGTCGCGCTCGAGATCGAGGATCGCGGTACGGAAGAGATGCGCGGCGAGCCGCTGTCGAGTGTCGTGCCGCTCGAGCGTCTGCTGCCAGTTGACCGGCGCGAGCTCGAGCGCGCGACTCCTGTGCCAGGAGGGGAGCAGGCACAGCAGGTCGCGCAGGTACTTCCGCGGCTCGATACCGTGCATGCCACAGCTCGCGAGCAGCGAGACGAAGGTGGTGTTCACCTCCGCCGCTTCGTCCGAGCCGACGAAGAGCCAGTTCTTTCGTCCGAGCACCTGACGCGTGAGTTGCAATCCGCTCCAATGATTATGGATCGGTAGCCGCCCGTCCTCGAGGAAGTGCTCGAGGGCGACGCGATGGTTCCGGGCGTAGCCCAGCGCCTTGGCGAGCGGCGTCTCGTCGAGCACCGCCGGTGCAAGCTCGTCGCGCCACGCGAAGAAGCGCGTGACGATCGGCTGCGACTTCTCTTGGCGGACCTTGAGTCGCTCTGTCGGTGGAGCACGGTTTACCGCGCGCTCGATCGCAAACAGCTCGCCGATCAGCGAGAGCGCCTCGCACGCCTGCTCGGGCTCGGAGCCCAGCGTCTTGAACAGGTACCGCCGGAGGTACGACCAGCACCCGACCTCGATCACCTTGCCGCTCTTGTACCGGTGGTCGGAGACCGCATTCGCGTCGGCGACGAGGTAGCCCTCGTGGCCGGCGGGCAACTGGTCGATACCGGCGCGGGCGTGGCGCGCGGTGTAGTCGAAGAGCACATGCCGACCGGGTGCCACCAGCACCGAGAAGTGCCCGCTCGTGCACTTCTGCGGCGCCCGCGCGAGCCCGCCCGCCGCAGCCGTGCAGAGGTACGGCTGTACGAGCGCGTCCTGGCGCCTCGCATCGACGACCGGCCGGGCGAGCTCCGCGGACTGCACGAGGGCGTCGGACACTTCGCCCGCACCAGCACGTGGCGGTATCTCCGCTTCGCGAGCGACGGCCACCACGAACTCTACAAGATCGACACCGATCCGTTCGAGGCCAACAACATCGCGGCGCAGAACCCATCGGTGGTGAGCGACTTTGCGAACAAGGTGACGACGTGGGAGAGCGCGTGACGGGCGGCGCCCGCACGCATCGAGGTCACCGGCCGCGCGCTCGATCCCGTCACCGGCGCGCCGCTGGTCGGCGTCCAGCTCGCGTTCGACTACGGCCGCGCCTGTCCGTGGTGCGGCGTCAAGCTCATTTCGCTCGTCGGGGCGGACGGCTCGTTTCGCTTCGGCCCCTTCTCCGCCATCGGGTACCCGCCGATCCGTCTCGCCGCGCACGCGCGCGTCGGCGCTCTCACCGGGCTCGATCAGAGCCCGATCATCACGAGCCAGGTGCCGATGGCGGTGCGCGGGCTCGACATGCCCGTGACCGCCACCCGTACCGGCTCGCTGGGCGGCGTCTACGGCGCGCAGGTCCGGGGCACGCTCAGGAGCGATACCGGCACGCCGCTCTCCAGTAAGAAGGTCGAGGTGAAGGGCGCCCGAGGCTGCGGCACCGTCCTGGTCCGCGTCGAGACACAGCCCGACGGCAGCTATCGCGCCGAGAACCTCCCACCGGCGACGTTTACGATCGCCGCGACGCCGGGCCCCGGCTAGGCGAACGCGACCGGCACCGTCACGGCGAGCGCGATGGGCGTCCACACGCGCAACCTCGTGGCACAGCAGTTGGGGAGGTGGGGGATCATGGACGCGATCGTCTCGACTTGGACGGACATGTTCGCGTACGTCCCGGGAGGCTTCACGTACACGTGCTTGTAAGTCGCGGCCGTCGTCACCTGGTTCACCGGCAGCCTCGTCCTCGCGGGCCGCGACGGCCTGCCGCGCACATGTGTGGCATCGGTGCTGCTGTTGAGCGCACCGCTCTTCTTCGTCGGCGCACGTGCGCACGCGCTGCTCTTCGAAGCGCGGCTGCCGTTCATGGACGTCGTGCGCGAGCCCTCGTTGCTGTTCCAACCGGGATGGCGCCTGCCCGGCGGGCTCGCGCTCGGCGCGGTGTGCGCGCCGGCACGCGAAGATCAACAGCGTACGGGACATCCCCTCGAGAGTTCGACCTTCTTGACGCCCTGGGTGTCGAGCGGCTTCGCGAAGGCGATGACCACGCGGCCGCGCTCGATGCGGATCGGCATGGCGTCGTAGCGCTTCGCGAGCTCCTTGCTCGGCAGACGCAAGGCCGCGGCTTCGATCGACGCACTGGGGAGGTCCACCAGCGGCAGGCCGAGGTGCTCGTGGAGCTACTCGGCGAGACGCTTGTCGTCGATCCGCTGCAGCAGGATGTCGATGAGACGCTGGCCTGTCTCTTGAGCGGTACGCCGGAGAGCGTCCGCTTCCGTGCGATCGAGCAACCCGACGCTTTGCGAGAACCTGAAGAGTGCCAACGAGCCCTCCGTACCCCGGGGTAGGAACCCACTCGTGGCTTCAGCACCGCTGGCGGAAAGCTCTACAGCGGCGAGCGTGAAACTCGTCGTCGGCCGCGGCTTTGTGCTTCCTCGCCGTTCCTTCGGCTCGCGGACGACCAAGACTCGGCGGTGTGCACACTTCGTTTCCAAAAGGATGGGTATGCAAGTGAGGAGCGGCGGAACGTTGATCTTTGGTCACAGGGCAGCTGGATCTATCGGATCCAATTGCCGCGAGGAAGCGGTCTGCGCACTATGGACGATGGGCCACGTCGCTGACCTGCTCTATGTTCGCAGAAGGGTAAGTGCTCGCCGGAGCCCGTCTCGCGTGCCGTCGTGATCCGCGGCATCGTCACCGCGGGTGGGAGCGGCGAGCGGATCAGGTCGACGCGAGATCGCGCGGCAGCGTGACGGTCCCGGGAGTGTC
>VGNK01000121.1 GCA_016866055.1 Chloroflexota bacterium
CGGCGCGGGGCGTCCGCGCTCTGGCGGCGGAAGTCGCGCAGGAGGTGCCGGCGGCGCCGGTCCGCGTCTTCCACCTCCTCGACGCGGCAGCGGTCGCTCGACGCGAGCAGCCGCTCCACCGCCGCCGCGTGCGCGACCACGCGCTCGCGCAGCTCGGGCGGCGCGGGGAACTGCGGCGCGAGGTGCATCGCGACGTGCAGCTGCGTGACGCCGACGCGCAGCAGCCACCCGAGCAGCAGCTGGGCCCAGCCGAGGTGGAACGCCTGGTCCGCGAAGATCAGCGGGTAGCGCTCGTGGCTCGCATCGCCGGCGACGAAGAGCGCGGTCGGCCCGAAGTTCGGGCGCGCGAAGTCGCTCGCCGCGCGGTAGATGACGCGCAGGTGCTCGTCCGCCGCGATCGCCTCGCCGCCGAAGTAGTGGCCGACGCCCACCGCCGTCGCGCGCGTCGCCTCGTCGCGCGTGTATGCCTCGTGCGCCCAGCGCCGCCACGAGTCGAGTTCGTGACCGAGGTTGGCCTGCGCGCCCACGAACTCGACCACCTGCCGCACGAGCGCGGTGGCGCCCTGGTAGTCGGCCTTGCGTACGAGCGCGACCACGTCGGTGCTGCTGAGGAAGGCGCGGCTCCAGAGCGAGGCGAACGCCGCCATCGTCATCGTGCGCGCGCCGGGCGTGTAGCCGGTGCGCGCCATCGCGAGCTGCAACTCGAGCCCCTCCTGCAGCAGCCGCAGCTCCTCTGCGAGCTGGAAGCCGGTCTGGCGCCACGCGTCGTCCGCGGCGGGGTCGAGGTCGGCGGGCTTGCCGGGCAGCCGCCACGACTCCGGCAGCCGCATCCCCGAGATGCGCTGCGGCGGCTCCGCGATCGGGAGGTCGCGCATCGGGTCGTCGCCGCCCGCGGGCCCGCTCGACGTCGTCATCGCATCGCCCCCGGCGGCGCCGGGCGCGTGAGCGCCCCGCGGCCCGCGTACGCCGCGCTCGCGCCGAGCGCCTCCTCGATCCGCAGCAGCTCGTTGTACTTCGCCGTGCGGTCGGTGCGCGCCGGTGCGCCCGTTTTGATCTGCCCGGCGCCCGTCGCCACCGCGAGGTGCGCGATCGTCGTGTCCTCGGTCTCGCCCGAGCGGTGGCTGATCACCGCGCGCCACCCCGCGGCGTGCGCCATGCGGATCGCCTCGAGCGTCTCCGTGAGCGTCCCGATCTGGTTCACCTTGACGAGGATCGCGTTCGCCGCGCGTCGCTCGATCCCCTGGCCGAGCCGCGCGGTGTTCGTCACGAGCAGGTCGTCCCCGACGAGCTGCACGCGCTCGCCGAGCCGGCGCGTGAGCCCCACCCAGCCGTCCCAGTCCTCCTCGTCCATCCCGTCCTCGATCGAGACGATCGGGTAGTCGCGCGCCCACTCCTCCCAGAGCGCGCCGAGCTCGTCGGGCGAGACCGTGCGCCCCTCGCGCGCGAGGTGGTAGCGCCCGTCGCGGAAGAGCTCCGACGTCGCTGGGTCGAGCGCGATCGCAATCTCCTCGCCGGGCCGGCGTCCGGCCGCCTCGATCGCCTCCATCAGCAGGTCCACGGCCCCGCGGTTGGAGTCGAGCGTGGGGGCGAACCCGCCCTCGTCGCCGACGGTGGTCGCGAAGCCGCGCCGCGTGAGGACGCGCCGCAGCGCCTGGTAGGTCTCGACCACCCAGCGCAGCCCCTCCCGGAAGGTGGGGGCGCCCACGGGCATCACCATGAACTCCTGGAAGTCGGTGGAGTTCGTCGCGTGGGCGCCGCCGTTGAGCACGTTGGCCATCGGGACGGGGAGCGTGCGCGCCTCGGGGCCGCCGAGGTAGCGGTAGAGCGGCTCCCCCGACGCGGCGGCGGCGCCGCGGGCGACGGCGAGCGACACCCCGAGGATCGCGTTCGCGCCGAGCCGGCCCTTGTTCGGCGTCCCGTCCGCCCGGATCATCGCGCGGTCGATCGCCTCCTGCTCGCGCGCGTCCATGCCGGCGACCGCAGCGCGCAGCTCGCCGCGCACGTGCTCGACCGCGCGCAGCACGCCGCGCCCCCCGAAGCGCGCGGCGTCGCCGTCGCGCAGCTCGACCGCCTCGTGCGCGCCGGTGCTCGCGCCGCTCGGCACGATCGCGCGCGCGCGCGTGGCGTTGTCGAGCGCGACCTCCACCTCGACGGTGGGATTGCCCCGCGAGTCGAGCAGCTCGCGCGCCGTGACGTCCGTGATCTTCACCGCGCCCCCCGCTGCATCGCGCTGAGCCGATCGGGTCGACCGCGATCATGCCGTCGCACGCGGTTCCGCGCCACGCGAGGGTCGGGGGTCAACGCGCCCGGGGGTGGACGCTCTCGTACACCTCGCGCAGGTGCTCGTCGGCGAGCTGCGTGTAGACCTGCGTGGTGGAGACGTTCGCGTGGCCGAGCAGCTCCTGCACGTCGCGCACCGAGGCGCCGCCGCGCAGCAGGTGCGTCGCGAACGAGTGGCGCAGCGTGTGCGGCGTGACGTGCGTGTCGATGCCGGCGGAGCGCGCGTAGTTGCGGAGGATGAGCCAGAAGCCCTGCCGCGTCAGCCGCTCGCCGCGGCGGTTCACAAAGAGCGCCGACTGCGTGCGGTTCTTGAGGAGCGTCGGGCGGCCCTCGTCCAGGTAGTGCTCGAGCGCCGCGACCGCCTCCTGGTGGACGGGGATCGTGCGCTCCTTCGCGCCCTTGCCGACGCAGCGCACCCAGGCGGGCTGCGGGGCGAGGTGGAGGCTGTCTAGGTTCAGCGAGACCAGCTCGGTGACACGCATCCCCGTCGCGTACATGAGCTGGAGCATGCTCGCGTCGCGCACCGCCTCCGCGTCGGGCGGCACGGCTACACGCCGCGCGCCGGTGAGGTGCTCGGCGAGTCGGCGAGCAGCGCGCTTCTTCGGCTCGGCGAGCAGCGCGTCGACCTCCTCGATCGACATCGGCTTGGGTACCGGCTTCGGAGCGCGCGGGGAGTCGATCTGCGCGGTCGGGTTCGACGTGAGGTCGCCGTGATCGAGCAGGAACGCGCAGAACGACTTCACCGCCGCGACCTTGCGCGCGACCGTCGCCTTCGCGTAGCGGCGCTGGTTGAGGTCGGCGATGAACTCGAGGATCAGGCGGCGGTCGATCTCCGCCGCCTCCGGCTCGTGGCCGTTGCTGTGGCCGCTGGTGGAGAAGCGGGCAAAGCCGGTGAGGTCGTTGCGGTAAGCGTCGATCGTGTTCTTCGAGGCACCGCGCTCGGCGGAGAGGTACTGGAGGAAGGCCTCGATCCGGTCGCGCACTCCGGGCCCCCTGACTTCCGTCCAGCCTTCCGGTTGTGGATAGCGGGCGACGGGCCCGAAACGAGCGGCATTATACACCCCCCTCCTCACCCACCAGCGAGGACCGGCGGCGCGCGGTGGCCGGGCGACGTGCGCCGCGCGCGGGGTCGCGTGCGGGCGAGGCGTGCGCGCCGGAGGTCGGCTCAGCGCCCGACGGGACCCGCGAGGAACCCGTGCTTGCCGACGAGCGGCACGAAGCGGCACGCGCCGAGCCGCGAGACCGCGGTGCCGTTCGCGGTGCGCTCGACGAGCAGCAGATCTTGCTCCTCGCGCGTGCCGACCGGGATCATCAGGCGCCCGCCGACGCGCAGCTGCGCGACGAGCGGCGCGGGCACGGAGGGCGCGGCCGCCGTCACGATGATCGCGTCGTACGGGCCCTCGGCCAGCGCGCCGATCTCCTCGCCGGCGAGGAGCACGCGCACGTTGGCGTAGCCGAGCGCGGCGAGCGTCTCGGCGGCCTGATCGCGCAGCTCATCGACGACCTCGACGGTGACGACCTCGCGCGCGAGCCGCGAGAGCACCGCCGCCTGGTAGCCGGAGCCGGTCCCGACCTCGAGCACCCGCTCCTCGCCCGTGAGGTGGAGGGCGGCCGTCATCACCGCCACGATCGTCGGCTGCGAGATCGTCTGGCCGGCGCCGATCGGGAGCGGCTCATCCAGGTGCGCGTACGGCCGCAGCTCGCGGGAGACGAAGCGCTCGCGGGGAACGGCGCGCAGCGCCCCGAGCACGTGCGGGTCCCGCACCGACCGGGCGATCTGGCTGATCAGGTGGTCGAGCGAGCTCGCCGGCATCGCGGGCCGTCCGTTCGCGTGCACGTCCGCGTCGCTCCCTACAGCGAGCGCTTCACGGTCTCGGCGAGCCGGCGCGTGAAGCCGACCGTCGCCGCAATGTCCTCCACGCTCGCCTCGCGGATCCCGCGCACGCTGCCGTAGCGGCGCAGCAGCGCGCGCTTGCGCTTCGGGCCGATGCCCGGGATGCCGTCGAGCACCGACTGGGTCGCGCCCTTCGCGCGGACCTTGCGGTGATACGTGATCGCGAAGCGGTGCGCCTCGTCGCGGATGCGCTGCAGGAGGTAGAGCGCCTCCGAGTCGCGGGGGAGCACGATCGGGTCCGCGACGTCGGCGACGAAGATCTCCTCCTCGCGCTTCGCGAGCCCGCACACGGGCACGTCGCGCAGCCCGAGGTTGCGCATGACGTCGAGCGCGACGCCGAGCTGCCCCCTGCCGCCGTCGATCACGACGAGGTCCGGCACGCGGTCCCACGGGGAGGGATCGTCGGGCTCGTCGACCGGCTCGCCCGCGAGCGCGCGGCGGCGTCGCTCACCGAGCTGCTTGAAGCGGCGCTGTAGCACCTCGCGCATCGAGGCGAAGTCGTCCTGCCCCTCGATCGTCTTGATGCGGAAGCGCCGGTACTGGTCGGTCGCCGGCTGCCCCTGCTCGAAGACGACCATCGCGGCGACCGTGCTCGTCCCCTGGATCGTGGAGACGTCGTAGCACTCGACGCGCTGCGGCGGCCGCGGGAGGTCGAGCTCCTCCTGCAGCATCGACAGCGCCGCCTGCGTCTTGTCGCGGTCGGCGATCCAGCGCGCGTGATGCATGACGAGGGCCTGGCGGGCGTTCTCCTCCGCCGTGGCGACGAGCCCGCGGCGCTCGCCGCGCACCGGGACGGCGACCTCGACGGCGCCGCGACGGGCGTCCCGGAGCATCGCCTCGAGGTCGGCGCGGTCGGCGGGCTCGCTCGGGAGCAGCACGGTACGGGGGACGTAGGTGGCGGACTCGTAGAACTGGGCGAGGAAGGCGGAGAGCACCTCGGGGTCGCGTGCGTCCTGGGTGCCGTCGAGCATGAACGAGTCGGTGTCGGCGACGACGGTGCCGCGGACGAAGAAGACCTGGACGCAGGCCTCGTCGTCCTGCCGGGCGAGCGCGAAGACGTCGGCGTCGAGGGGGGTGGTGGTGGCCATCTGCTGGCGCTCGGTGACGGAGCGGATCGCGCTGGCCTGGTCGCGCAGGCGCGCGGCGCGCTCGTAGGCGAGGTCCTCGGAGGCGCGGGCCATCTCGTCGAGGACGTGCGTGAGCACCTCGTCGGACCGCCCCTGAAGGAAGAGGACGGTCTGCCCGATCACGTCGTCGTACTCCTCCCTTGTGCAGTAGGAGGTGCACGGGGCGATGCAGCGCTTGATGTAGTAATCGAGGCAGGGGCGGGGGTCGTTGCCCGTGATCTCCTTCGTGCAGGAGCGCCACGGGAAGAGCTTCTTCACGACGTCGAGCGTGCGGCGGACGGAGCCGGCCGAGGCGTAGGGGCCGAAGTAGCGCGCGCCGTCGTCCTCGACGCGGCGGGTGATCGTGACGCGGGGCCACGCGTTCTGCACATCGACCTTCAGGTACGGGTAGTGCTTGTCGTCCTTGAGGCGGACGTTGTAGACGGGCTGGTGGCGCTTCACGAGCGTCGCCTCGAGGTGGAAGGCCTCGGCGTCGGTGTTCGTGACGACGTGGTCGATGGTGCGGACCTGATCGGCGAGCGCGCGCACCTTCGGCTCGAGGCTGCGCGAGGAGCCGAAGTAGGAGCGGACGCGGTCGCGCAGGCGGCGTGCCTTGCCGATGTAGATTGCGTCGCCGCGGGCGTCGCGCATGATGTAGACGCCCGGCTTCTCCGGGAGCGTCCGCACCTGGTGCATCACGACGCGCTCGGTCACGAGACTATCGTACTGCGCCTCGCCGGCGCCCCCGGACGCCCGCCCGGCCCCGAGTGCCGCGAGCGACGATGCGCCCATGGCGAGCCGCGCGTGGAGACGCGCGGCTCGCCGCGACGGATGTCAGGCCACCGCGCGCGTCCGCACAGAGGCCGGCGGCCGGTCCTCCTCGCGGAAGACCGGCCGCTCCGAAGGGCCGCGCACAGTGGAGGGGGACCTAGGCGGCGCTCCGGTCTGTCGGGTCGGGGATCCGCGTCGCGATGCCCAGGCCGCTGCCGTCGCCGATGCCGTGGATCGCGATCTGCGTCGCGATCTCCTCGATCACTCCCCCCTGCGCCGCGAGCGCGGTCAGCAGGCGTTGCACGTCCGTCTCGGAGAGCGTCTGGGCTCGGGTGAGACCGGTCGACGAGAGCGCCCGCTGGATGGCAGCCCGCGCCCGATCGGTCGTCGTCACCGCCGACAGCATGATCGCGAGATCCGCGATCCCCTGAGTCTTCAGCATCGCTGGCCTCCCCGGCTCCCTTCCCGCGCGGCCGGCTGCGGGGTTGTGGATAAGTCCAGTGTGACGCGCGCCCCACGCGATCCGGATCAGGTCCCTCCCCGATTTCTTGACGTAAGGTCTGAGCCGCGTCGCGCGACGCTCGGCGGCGCACGTTTCGCCGTACGCTGCGCCACCGCACAGGTTCGGAGCCCCCGGAGGAGCCCCATGCCGCGCCTCGCCCCGCTCGACCTCGACGCCGCCACCCCCGAGCAGCGCCGCGTCGCCGACGCCATCCGCAGCGGTCCGCGCGGCGGGCTCGGCGGGCCCTTCCAGGCCTGGCTGCGCAGCCCCGGCCTCGCCGAGCACGCGCAGCTCGTGGGCGAGTACTGCCGCTTCCGCTCGAGCCTCCCCGCCGACCTGCGGGAGCTCGCGATCATCCTCACCGGCCGCCACTGGAGGGCGCAGTACGAGTTCTGGGCGCACGCACGGCTCGCGCGCGAGGCCGGGCTCGACGAGGCCGCGATCGAGGCGGTCCGCACCGGCGCCGAGCCGCGCCTCGCCACCGAGGAGCAGCGGCTCATCTACGCGTTCGTGATGGAGTACTTCCGCACCCACCGCGTCTCCGACGGCACCTACCGCCGCGCGGTCGCCGCGTTCGGCGAGCACGGGGTCGTCGATCTCGTCGGGGTGGTCGGCTACTACGGGCTCGTGTCGATGACGCTCAACGTCTTCGAGGTGCCCCTGCCGGAGGGCGTGGCGGAGCCGCTCGCGTAGACGTGCCGCGCTTGAAGCGCGCGCGGCCCCGCGGCGCGGTCGCCGGGCGTGTGGGGTGCGACCGGTGGACTGGGTGGTGCGCCCGGGAGGATTCGAACCTCCGGCCTCTGCCTCCGCAGGGCAGCGCTCTATCCCCTGAGCTACGAGCGCACGACTCGGGAATGGTACCGGCTACCGGTCGAACTGGGCAGGCGGGAGGGCGGGGGTGGTGCCGAAGGTGAGATTTGAACTCACACGAGGATAAACCTCACTGCGCCCTGAACGCAGCGCGTCTGCCATTCCGCCACTTCGGCACGAGACCATCGCTCCCGGCGATCGCTTCCCGCTGGTGGGCGGTACTGGACTCGAACCAGTGACCTCTCGCGTGTGAAGCGAGCGCTCGTACCAACTGAGCTAACCGCCCGCGGACGTGACCCGGAGCATCGAGCCA
>VGNK01000122.1 GCA_016866055.1 Chloroflexota bacterium
CCGCCTCCGCCGGGGCGGCCAGCGCGAGCTGCTGCTGCTCGGGCGGCCTCCCCTGCATCGCCGTCGCGATCCAGCCCCCGAACGCGCGCTCGGCGCCGATCGCGTGCTCGGCGACCCGCCGGGGCGCCCACTCCTCGCCGCCCGGCGACTGCTCCCACCGCGGCCCCGCGGCCTCGATCGCCGCCTTCAGCGCCGCCCGGTTGGTCTCGATCCTCGTGCGCAGCTCGTCCGCGCTCGCCACGTCGCCCCCTCACGTTGGTGCCGGCACCCCGCGCGCTCGGTCGCCGCGCGCGCAGACACCCTCCACGGACGCCCTCGGCCGCGATCGGCGCTCGCTGGCCCTCCCCGAGGCGACGGCTACACTGATCCCCCCGAGCATAACCGCCGCGCGCGCTGCGCGCACGACCTGACGGAGCCCCGATGACGAACGCGCCCTCCGCCCCTCCCGTTCGTGACGTGCTCACCGAGGACGAGGCGAGGGAGCGGGCCGGCCGGGTCGCGGGCGTCTCCTACGAGCTGTACCTCGACCTCGCGAAGGGCCGGGCCGGCTACCGCGGAGAGCTGACGGTGCGTTTCGCGCTCTCCGGCCGCGGCGCGACCTTCCTCGACCACACCGGCAAGCGCATCGAGCGCCTCGAGGTCAACGGCGCCCACGTCGCCGAGCCCGAGTGGAACGGCCACCGCCTCACGCTCCCGACGGCGCTGCTCGCGCGCGAGAACACCGTCCGCGTCGTCTACGAGAACGACTACGACCACGACGGCGACGGCTTCCACCAGTTCACGGACCCGGAGGACGGGGAGGAGTACTTCTACTCGAATTTCGAGCCCTACTCGGCCCACCGCCTCTTCCCCTGCTTCGACCAACCCGACATCAAGGCGCGCTACCGCCTCACGGTCACGGCGCCCGCGGAGTGGAAGGTGGTCGCGAACACCCGTGCCGAGGCGAGCGAGCCGACCGCCGGCGGCCGCACGCGCCACCGCTTCCCGGAGACGCAGCCGTTCTCCCCCTACCTCTTCGCTCTCGTGATCGGCCCCTACCACGAGTTTCGCGAGCAGCACGGAGACGTCCCGCTCGGCTTCTACTGCCGCCGCTCGCTCGTGAGGTACGTCGACATCGACGAGATCTGGCAGGTCACGAAGCAGGGGCTCGACTTCTACGCCGCGTTCTTCGACTACCCGTACTCGTTCGGGAAGTACGACCAGATCGCGGTCCCCGAGTTCAACGCCGGCGCGATGGAGAACGTGGGCGCCGTCACGCACAACGAGTACATCATCTACCGCGACCCTCCGACCGACACGCAGCGGCTCGGTCGGGCCGAGGTGTTCCTCCACGAGATGGCGCACATGTGGTTCGGCAACCTCGTCACGATGCGCTGGTGGAACGACCTCTGGCTCAACGAGTCGTTCGCTTCGTACATGGCCTACCTCGCGCTGGACGAGGCGACCCGCTTCAAGACCTCCTGGCAGAGTTTCAACGCCGGGATGAAGTCGTGGGCCTACCGGCAGGACGAGCTCGTCACCACGCACCCGATCGCGGGCGCGGTGCGCGACACCGATCAAACCTTCCTCAACTTCGACGGCATCACCTACGGCAAAGGCGCGTCGGTCCTCAAGCAGCTCGTGCATGCGATCGGGATCGAAGCGTTCCGAGACGGCATGCGCCGCTACTTCAAGCGGCACGCCTTCGGGAACACGACGCTGGCGGACTTCCTCGCGGCGCTCAACGAGGGAGTGGACCGGGACCTCCACGCGTGGGCAGGGCTCTGGCTCGAGACCCCCTCGCTGAACACGCTCGCGACGACCTGGGAGCTGGACGGTGACCGCATCAGTGCGATGTCGCTGCGTCAGGCGACGCCGGAGGCGTACCTCACGCTGCGGCCGCACCGCACCTCGATCGCCCTCGTGCGCCAGAACGGCGACGCGCTCGCTCTGGACGCGATCGACGCGATGATCGACGGCGAGGTCGCCGAGGTGCCGGCCGCCGTCGGCGTGCGCGCCCCGGAGTTCGTCTTCCCGAACCACGGCGATCACGCCTACGCCCGCGTCGCGCTCGACGACACCTCGCTCGCGTTCGTGCGCGAGCGGCTCGAGCGGCTCGACGACCCGCTGCTGCGACAACTGATCTGGCAGTCGCTGTGGAGCATGGTGCGCGACCAGCAGCTGAAGTCGACCGACTACCTCGTGCTCGCGGCCGAGAAGATCGCGTTCGAGCGCGATCACGAGCTCGTGGAGTCGATCCTGCGGTTGATGACCGCAGCGGTCGCGCGCTACGTCCCAGAGGAGCGGAAGGCCGCGGAGGCGCACCGCCTCGTTCAGCTGGTGTGGGAGCAGCTGAACGCGGCGACCGATCACGACCTCCAGATCATGTGGGGTCGCACGCTCGTGGGCTCCGCGCTCGTGCCCGACGACATCCGACTGACCGGCCGCCTCGCCGACGGCGATCTCCGGGTGGAGGGCTTCACGGTCGACCAGGACATGCGGTGGGAGATCGCGGCGCGCCATGCCGGCTACGGCCTGGAGGGCGCGCGCGAGCGCGTGGACGCGGAGGCGAAGCGCGACCTCTCCGACCGCGGGCAGCGCGCGCTCCGGCGCATCGAGACCTCGTGGCCGGACGACGCGGTGAAGGCCGCGGCGTGGGAGCGTTTCCACGGAGAGGGCTACGGCTCGCTCCACCTGACGGCGAGCGCAATGCGCGGCTTCCAGTGGTGGGTGCAGCGCGAGCTGACCCGCCCCTACGAGGAGCAGTTCTTCGCCAACGTGACCGGCATCTTCGAGCAGCGCCAGAACGAGTTCTGCACGACCTACTTCCGCGCGCTCTTCCCGAACCGCGTGGACCGCGACGTGCTCGCCCGTGCGCAGGGGCTGCTCGAGGCCGTGCCGGAGCGGCTGACGATCCTGCGCCGCTCGCTGCGCGAGGAGATCGACGACCTCGAGCGCGCGATCAAGTGCCGCGAGTTCGCGGCCGGTTAGCGCGCTGTTGGCGCGGCTCCGGATCGAGCGACCGCGGCTGCCCGCGTTCCCCGGCTGGCGCATCGTCGCCTCTGGCGCCGTGATCCAGGCGACACAGAGCGCGCTGCTGATGCAGGCGTTCGCCAACTACTCAGTGCTGCTGCACCGCGAGCTCGGCTGGAGCAAGTCGATGCTCGCCGCGGCGTTCTCGATGACCCGCGTGGAGAGCGGGCTGCTCGGCCCGCTGCAGGGGTGGGCGCTCGACCGCTTTGGCCCACGCGCGGTGATGCAGGTGGGGACGCTGGTCCTCGGGATCGGGTTCCTGCTCTTCAGCCAGATGCAGACGCCCGTCCAGTTCTTCAGCTTCTACTTCCTGATGTCGCTCGGATCGAGCCTGGGCGGCTTCCTGTCGATCACGGTCGCGATCGTGAACTGGTTCGAGCGCCGGCGCTCGACGGCGCTCGCGCTCTCGCAGTCCGGGTTCGCGATCGGGGGGCTGCTGACCCCGCTCGTGGCGTTCGCGCTGACGCACGCGGGATGGCGCGAGACCGCGTTCGCCTCCGGGGTCATCGTGATGGTGATCGGGCTTCCGTTCGCGCAGCTCATGCACCATCGCCCGGACGAGGTGGGGCAGCACGTCGACGGGATCTCGCCGGAACAGCGGGCCGTGGCCGCGGAGCGCAGCGGCGTCGAGGACACGCCGGTGGTCAGCTTCACCGCGCGCGAGGCGCTGCGCACGCCGGCGTTCTGGCTGATCTCGCTCGGGCACGGCTCGGCGCTGCTCGTGGTCGGCACGGTGATGCTGCACCTCTCGCTGCACCTGACGGAGTCGCTGGGGTACACGGTGCAGCAGGCGAGCTTCGTGGGCGGCGCGCTACCGCTCATGCAGCTCGTGGGGCACGTGTCCGGGGGGCTGCTCGGCGACCGCGTCAGCAAGCGCGCGATCATCGTCGCGTGCATGATCGGGCACATGTTGGGGCTGTTGCTGCTCGCCTACGCGGTGAGCACCTGGATGGTGATCGCGTTCGTCCCGTTGCACGGTCTGGCGTGGGGCGGGCGGGGGCCGCTCATGCAGGCGATCCGCGCGGACTACTTCGGGCCGGCGTCCTACGGGACGATCATGGGGTTCTCGTCGATGGTGACGATGGTGGGGATGATCACCGGTCCGCTCCTGGCGGGCGTGCTCGCGGACGCGACCGGCGACTACCGGCTCGGGATGACCATCCTCGCGCTGCTCGCCGGGATCGGCTCCGTGTTCTTCATCCTCGCGACGCCGCCCGGGCCACCCACGCGGGGCACGCCGGCGCCGGTGCGGCCGGAGCCCGCCGAGGCCGCGGCCGGGGCCGCGACCTCGGGATAGCAGTCGGAGGCACGGGCCGGAGATCGGATCCCGCGGATGGCGACGGCGCTGATCGCGCGGCGGCTGCTGGACGCGCAGGCTGAGCTGCTGCGAGCGGCCGATCGGATACCGGAGGCGCAGCGCGACGCCCGCACCCGCGGCCTGAACTCGGCGGGCTGGATCATCGCGCACACCGCGTTCTTCTTCGACGCATGGGTGAACGTCGACGCGCGGGGTCGGAGCGTCGATGACGCCGACCCCTGGCTGCGCGTCTGGTTCGACCTGCAGCTCGCCGCCGGGGAGTCGCCGACGAGGTGCGCTGGGCCGACGCGCGGGCTGCGCTCGCCCGCCTGCTCGCACGCACGACGCCGCTGGTCGAGGCGCTCTCTGAGCAGGACCTCGCGCGGGTCCCCGCGCGGGTCGAGGAGAACGGGTGGCCACCCGGGACGACCGTGGGCTACCTCGTGGCGCGCGCGCGCACCTCTTCGCCCACGCGGCGGAGCTCAACGCGGTGGCGGTGGCGGCGGGCGCGCGCGACATGGGGCTGCCCGGCGCGCTCGGGGAGACGGCCGGGGGGGCGGCGACGACGCGTGAGGCGACGCGGCCGAGTTCCGGCCGCGCGGGGACCGGCGTGCGTGGCGGATCGACACACGCGCGCCGCGAGAAGACGCGCGCGGGACCGGCCGTGGCGTGGGGTACCCTCTGCCCTCTCTCCCACCCGAAGGGCAACGCGACGCTGCACCGGCGGAAGGAGCCCCATCCCATGCCCCTCCGACTCACCTCCACGATCACCAGTGCCGGTCGGCTCGAGGTGCGGCTCGTCGACGTCGAGACCCGCGCGCCGGGCGCGGACGAGGTCGTGATCCGCGTGGAGGCGTCGCCGATCAACCCCTCGGACCTCGGGCTCCTCTTCGGCCCCGCCGACCTCTCCCGGGCGAAGGTCTCGGGGAACGCGGGCTTCGCCGTCCTCACCGCGCCGATCCCCGCGGGCCTGCTGCCGGCGGCCGCCGCCCGCTTCGACGTGCCGATGGCCGCCGGCAACGAGGGCGCGGGCGTCGTGGTCGACGCGGGCGCGAGCGACGCGGCACAGGCGCTGCTCGGGAAGACCGTCGCCGTGCTCGGCCGCGAGATGTACTCGCAGTTCCGCGTGGTGCCGGCGGACCAGTGCCTCGTGCTCCCGGATGACGCGACCGCGGCCGAGGGCGCCTCCTGCTTCGTGAACCCGCTCACGGCGCTCGGCTTCCTCGAGACCATGCGGCTCGAGGGGCACAGCGCGCTCATGCACACGGCGGCGGCGTCGAACCTCGGGCAGATGCTCCAGCGGATCTGCGACGCCGACGGGGTAGGGCTCGTGAACGTGGTCCGTCGCCCGGAACAGGTGACGCTCCTGCGCTCGATCGGCGCGCAGTACGTGGTCGACTCGAGCGCGCCCTCGTTCACCGCTGACCTGACCGCGGCGCTCGCCGCGACCCGCGCGACGCTCGCCTTCGACGCGGTGGGCGGCGGGCGCCTCGCGAGCGACATCCTGGCCTGCATGGAGGCGGCGGCGGTCGCCCGTGAGCCAGGGTTCAACCGCTACGGCTCGTCGGTGCACAAGCAGCTCTACATCTACGGCGGGCTCGACACTTCGCCGACGGAGCTCCGCCGCAACTTCGGGATGGCGTGGGGCGTGGGCGGCTGGCTGCTCACGCCGTTCCTCGCGCGCATCGGCCCCGAGGCCGCGGAGCGCCTGCGCCGGCGCGTCGCGGCGGAACTGAAGACAACGTTCGCGAGCAGTTACGCGAAGGAGATCTCGCTTGCCGAGGTGCTCGACCTCGAGCACATCGCCGTGTATGGGCGGCGCGCGACGGGGTTGAAGTACCTCGTCAATCCGAACAAGGGCATCGGGTAGCCGGCGTCCCGGCGCGCGCCCGGCGACGCGCCGGGTCTCGTCGCGGACGCGACGACCCTCGCGCGCGCCGTCCGCTAGCCGCCGTCGCGCTCGTAGACCACGCCCGCGTGGTGCAGATCGGCGATCTCGCCGCCGTCGAAGCCGGCGTCGCAGAGGATCTCGCGCGTGTGCTGCCCGAGCGCGGGCGCGGCGCGGCGCGGGCCAGTGGGCGTCCGCGACATCAGCACGACGGGGCCCACGACGCGCTGCGGCCCGGTCACCGCGTGCTCGAGCTCGACGATCATCCCGTCGGCCAGCACCTGGTGGTCGTCGGCGAGCTCCTCGGGGACCTGCACCGGCGAGACCGGGACGCCCGCGCGGTCGAACGCCTCCACCCACTCCGCCGCGGTGCGCGTGAGGAAGAGATCCCGGTAGCGCTGCTTCCACTGCTCGGCCACCGCCTGGTTCGCGGGGTCGAGCGCGTCGTAGCTGGGGTCGTCGCTGTGCTCGTCCTCGCCGCCGAGCACGCGGCGCATCGCGTCGCGGTTCGCCTTCGTCAGCGCCCCGAGCACGACGGCGCCGTCCTTCGCGCGGTAGGCGCCGTAGTAGAGGCGGAACGAGGTGCGCAGCGACGCGCGACGCCGCCGCGCCTCGAGGATCTCCTCGTAGTCGCCACCGGTCGCGCGGATCTGCCGGATCTCCTCCATCAGCGGGTCGCGCAGCACCGTGTCGTGCACCGGCTCGCGCATCACGGTGCCCGCCTGCAGCACCAGCCCCGTGCGCAGCAGCGACGTGCTCAGCCGCTGCCCCTCGCCGGTCAGCGCGCGGTGGTAGAGCGCGGCGCAGATCCCCATCGCCGCCGCGATCCCGCTCGCGATGTCGGCGATCGGGCTCGCGATCAGGTCCGGCGCGCCGTCGTCGTTCATCTTCGCGTCGGTCACCATCAATCCGGAGTAGGCCTGCGCGACGATGTCCGAGCCCGCGCGGAACGCCTCCGGCCCCGACTCGCCGAAGCCCGTGTTCTGCCAGTAGATGACGTCGGGCCGGATCTGGCGGAGCGTCTCGTAGTCGATCCCCATCCGCTCGGCGACGCCGAGCCGGTAGTTCGTGGTGACGACGTCCACGCCCGGCACGATGCGATGGATCAGCGCGCGCCCGCGCGGGTCCTGCATGTTGACGACGAGGCTGCGCTTGCCGCGGTTGAGCGCCTGGTAGCCCTTGCCCTCGAGCGGGACCACGGCGCCCGAGCGCCGTGTCTGCTCGCCGCCCGGCGGCTCGACTTTGATCACGTCGGCGCCGAGATCGGCGAGTTGCACGCCGCAGACCGGCGCGGCGACGATCTGCGAGAACTCGAGCACGCGCACCCCGTCGAGGGGCCCTCCCGCACCGTTGGTCATCCCAGGCCTCCCGACCCGCATTCGGTGGCCCGATATTACATGCGCGCGGGCGGCGCGACCGCGGGCGCGTC
>VGNK01000123.1 GCA_016866055.1 Chloroflexota bacterium
GGCCCCCGCCGCCGCCCGCTGGTGCGGGGAGCTGACCCCCGCGCTGCGCCGCGCGCTCGCGGAGGCGGGGCGAGACCCTGAGGCCGCGAGCGGCGACACTATCCCACGCGCCGCGGCGGATCTCGTCCGCCTGGCGCGGCTGCACGCCGCCTACGGGGACCCGGCGCTGGTCGACGTCGTCTACCTGCGACCGCCCCCGATCACGCGCCCCCGGCGCTGAGGCGGCGCCGCCGGTCGGGGCGGAGGTGCGCGGGCGAACCCACACACGACACGCGCGGCGCGTGAGCAGGAGGACGAGCACGGTGGAGCGGACCCTGATCCTGGTGAAGCCGGACGCGATGCAGCGGGGGCTGGCGTTCGAGGTGCTGGGCCGCCTCGAGCGCCGCGGGCTGCGGCTCGCGGGGCTGCGCCTGCTGCAGGTCGACGAGGCGATGGCGAAGCGCCACTACGCGGAGCACGAGGGCAAGCCGTTCTTCGCGGGCCTAGTCGACTACATCACGAGCGCGCCGATCATCGCGGCGGTGTTCGAGGGGACCGGCGCCGTCGAGGCCGCGCGCCAGACGATGGGCGCGACGAAGCCGACCGCCGCCGCCCCCGGCACGATCCGCGGCGACCTCGGGCTCGAGATCGGCCGCAACCTCGTGCACGGCTCGGACAGCCCGCAGAACGCCGAGCGGGAGATCGCGATCTTCTTCGAGGGGCACCCGGTCATCGACTGGAGGCGCGACACCGACCGCTGGGTGTTCGAGTAGGCGGCTGACGGTCGGCCGCCCGTCAGCCGCCACTGCACCCGGGCGACCAGGCATGTGCGTCTGGCGGCGGTCGACGGGCCGCCGACCCCGGCGTGCGCGCACCCGCGACGCGCCACCGCACGCACTAGGATGGCGCCCGCGATGAGCCGCGCGCCCGCACCGCCTGCTTCCGGCGCCTCCCCCGTCGCCTTCGGCGACGCCGTGCGCACCTTCGCGCGGATCGGGCTCGAGAGCTTCGGGGGACCGGCCGGGCAGATCGCGGTGATGCACCGCGTGCTCGTCGAGGAGCGCCGCTGGCTGAGCGAGCGCCGCTTCCTGCACGCGCTCAACTACTGCATGCTGCTGCCCGGCCCCGAGGCGCAGCAGCTCGCGATCTACTCGGGGTGGCTGCTGCACGGCTACCGCGGCGGGCTCGTCGCCGGGTGGCTCTTCGTGCTCCCCGGCTTCGTCACGATCCTCGCGCTGAGCATCGCCTACGCGCTCTACCGGGACGTCGGCTTCGTCACCGCGCTCTTCTTCGGGCTGCAGGCGGCCGTGCTCGCCGTCGTGGTGGAGGCGGTTGTGCGCATCGGGCGGCGCGTGCTGAAGCGCCGCCTCAACGTCGCGATCGCGGCGGCGGCGTTCATCGGGATCTCCTTCCTCACGCTGCCGTTCCCCGCGATCGTGCTCGGCGCGGGCGTCTTCGGGCTTGCCGTGCACCGCGTCGCGCCGCGCTGGCTCGCCGTCGCCGCGGCGGAGGACGCGGACGGGGAGGACGCCGGCGTCCTCGCCGACGCCGCACGCGCGCAGGCACCCCCCACCGCCGCGCGGGCGCTGCGCGTCGGGGCGACCTGGGGCGCGCTCTGGCTCACGCCGACGCTCGTGCTCACGCTCGCCCTCGGCCCCGCGAACGTCTGGGCCACGATCGCGCGCTTCTTCAGCCAGGCCGCGGTCGTCACGTTCGGCGGCGCCTACGCGGTGCTCGCGTACATCGCGCAGCGCGCGGTCGACTCGTTCGGCTGGCTCGAGCCCGGCGAGATGCTCGTCGGGCTCAGCATGGCGGAGACGACGCCCGGGCCGCTGATCATGGTCGTGCAGTTCGTCGGCTTCCTCGCGGCGTACCGCGACCCCGGCGCGATGCCGCCGCTCGTCGCCGCCACGCTCGCGGCGGTGCTCACCACGTGGGTGACGTTCACGCCGTGCTTCCTCTGGATCTTCCTCGGCGCGCCCTCCATCGAGCGGCTGCGCGAGATCCGGGCGCTCGCGGCCGCGCTCGGCAGCATCACCTCCGCGGTCGTCGGCGCGATCCTCAACCTCGCGGTCTGGTTCAGCCTGCACGTCGTCTTCGAGGTCGTCCGCGAGGAGCGCGTGGCCGGGGTCCGCCTGCTCGTCCCCGACCCCGGCACGCTCGACCCCGCCGCGCTCGCGATCGGGGTCGCGGCGCTCGTCGCGATCTTCCGGTTCCACCTCGGGATGATGCGGGTGCTCGGCGGCGCAGCGGTCGCCGGCGTGGTGTACGGGCTCGCCTTCGGCGTGTAGCACGGCGCGTCCGCCGGCCCGCCCCCGACACCGGCTCGCCGCGCGGGGACCTCCGCGCGCTCGCGGGCGATCTCGCGGCGACGCTGCGCCGCACCCCGGCCGGGCGGGTCGCGCCCGCGATCGTCGGGGAGCTGCCGCGCAACCCCGCGCTCGCCGCCGCCTTCCGCGCGGGCTTCGTCGCGGAGCGGCGGGCGATGATGGAGGCGATCGCGTGCCGCGCCGTCGCCCGCGGGGAGTTGCCGTCGGCGCGTGCCGGTGCGCTGCTGCCCGAGCTGCTCGTCGGCGCGATCTTCATGCGCGCGCTCGTGACGGGCGACCCGCTCGACCGCGCCTTGCTCGACGGGCTCGTCGCGCACGTGGTGCGCTCGCTGGGACGGGACGCGAGCTGACCGGGCGCGGCGCCGCGCTGCCGCGGCCTGCCGTCCGGCTCCCGGGGCCCGGTGGGCCTGCGGGAGCACGGCGTTCGAGAACGAGGCGGGGCGCCCGTCGGAGGGGCTCCGGCTCCGCTACTGGATGCGCACGACCTCCTGCGCGCGGTTCCAGAGCCCCTCGAGGTTGTAGTAGGCGCGCGCCTCGGCCGAGAAGAGGTGCACGATCACCCCCTCGCCGGCATCGAGCAGCACCCACCCGCTCTCGGGGTCGCCCTCCGGCCGCAGCCGCTTCGCGTTGCCCGCGGCCACCACCTCCCGCAGCGCGTCGACGAGCGCGCGCGCCTGGCGCACGTTGTCGGCGGTCGCAATGACGAAGTGGTCGGCCCAGGTGGCCAGGCCCGTGAGGTCGAGCAGCAGGACGTCGGAGGCCTGGCGGTCGACGAGCGTGTCGACGATGCGGTGAGCGATCTCGGTCTGCGGCAGCGCGTCCCCCTTCATGCGGCCGTGCGGCTCCGGTGGCCCGGCGAGTATACGGCCGGGCAGCGCGCTCCCCAGCACGCGAGTGGCCGGGCGGCGCGGCGCTCCGGTCCCCGCAGGCCGTCGGGCCCCGACGTGGACACGCGTTGGCGAATTCGCTGGCATCCCGGCCGCGCGGGGACCGTCGGCTGCGGACCCCGAACCGATCGGTGCCCGTGGCAGCCGATGCCGGTCCGGCGGCGTAGCGCGACCGGTTGCCTCCGCACCTGGTGCACGCCCGCCGCGCGCCCCGACGTCCCCGGCCGCGCTCCCTTCGCGCCCCCTCCCCCGGCCACCCACGCGACCGGCGCTCCGTGCGCCGCCCCGGCCCGCCGTGCTACGCGACCCGCGCTGGCGGCCGCTGCCTCGGAGAGCGCAGGCCAGAGCTGCATGGAGTCCGGTCGCTCGGAGTCGTTCGCCCGCTGTTGCTGACGATCGCCCCCGCCGCCGCCACGGCCTGCGAGGGCGACGGGAGCGCCCCATCCGGGAAGTTCCACTGCGAAATCCCCCGCGAGCTTCGAGACGCAGCAGCTCGGCGCGCCGTATCCCGCCTCCTCCTTCTGTGAACCGACGCCGCAGTCGAAGCTGCTGTGCGGCGGGCTCGTCGCGGTCGATCTCAAGAATCCCAGCGGGGGCGTGCAGCCCTACACCTTCCAGCGCGGGACGCTCTTGGGCTTCCTACCGACGGGGATGACCCTGCACCCCAGCGGCGTGCGCGAAGGCATCCCCGATCCCGCGAAGGCGCAGCCCGGCGTCTACGAGCTCGAGATCTGCGCCGTGGACAACACCCGAAGTTCCGTGTGCCGGAAGACGAAGCTCACGCTGCGCGCCGGCCCCGCGACGAAGGAGGCTGGTCCGCGGGTCGGCGCCTCCGAGGGCGTGTACAGGATCAGGGAGGAGTACCCGGAATGGTCGTGCACCGACAACGAACGGGGAGCCTTCAGGAAGCGAGAGACCTGATCCAAGCAGTTCTACGTGAAGCGCGACCGGGTGTACTTCCGGAACGAGACGGAAGGCGGCGCCATCGGTCCCGCGGGCGGACGGGTGGAGTGGACGGAAACCTACTTCAGCCAGGGGCCGAAGAGCCTCGTCTACCACTCCGGCGCAACCTTCGTGCAGGACGCGAGCGTCGCCGGGGGGTGGCGAGTGGACGGCGAAGTGCTGTACGTGGACAAGGGCTACTACATCAGGGAGGGCTCTACGCGGAGCTGGTCGACATCGCTTGTCGCGGAACGGCGCACGTCGTAGCCCCGCGCGTGGGCGGCCCCGCGTGATCGGGCCGGCGCTCGCGCGCAATCGGCGCGTGGTCGCGCCCTCCGCGGCGATCCACCGCGTCACGCTACCGACGGCGTCCCGGACGGCACCGCGGTTCACCGCGGCGACTCATGGGGCTCACGCCCCACGCTCGCCGGGGACGGTCGCCCGTACACTGGACCCATCATGCCCGAGCGCGTCCTGGTCGCAATGTCGGGCGGGGTCGACTCCGCCGTCGCCGCAGCCCTGCTCCACGAGCAGGGCTACGAGGTCATCGGCGTCACGATGCGCCTCTACACCGAGCCGGACGGCGCCACGCTCTCCTCGCAGCGCACCTGCTGCGGGATCGAGGACGTCGGCGACGCGCGCGCGGCCGCCGCGCGCATCGGCATCCCGCACTACGTGCTCAACATGGAGCGCGAGTTCGAGCGCGACGTGATTGCGACGTTCGTCGACGAGTACCGCAACGGCCGCACGCCGAACCCGTGCCTGGCGTGCAACCGCCACCTGAAGTTCTCGACGCTGCTCGACCGCGCGGTCGCGATGGGCGTCGACCGGCTCGCCACGGGGCACTACGCGCGCGTGGAGGAGCGCGACGGCCGCTTCCGGCTCCACCGCGCGGCCGACGCGGCGAAGGATCAGTCGTACGTGCTGTACGCGCTCGGGCAGGAGGCACTCGCGCGCACGCTGCTCCCGCTCGGCGGGCTCACGAAGGCCGAGACGCGCGCGCTCGCGCGCGCGTGGCGGCTGCCGCTCGCAGAGAAGCCTGACAGCGTCGACATCTGCTTCGTGCCGCGCGGCGACTACCGCGCGGTGCTGCGCAGCCGCGGCGTCGAATCCGCGCCCGGCGCGATCGTCGACGAGGCGGGGCGCGAGCTCGCCCGCCACGACGGCGTCGCGGGATTCACGGTCGGGCAGCGGCGCGGGCTCGGGCTCGGCGGCGGCGCGCGGCGTTTCGTCGCCGCGATCGACGCGGGGCTCGGGGTGGTCACGGTCGGAGGCGAGGCGGCGCTGATGAGCCGCGCGCTCGTCGCGACCGACGCGCGGTGGGTCGACGCGCCGCCCGCGCCCGGCGAGTGGCTGCGCGCGCAGGTGCGCGCGCACGCGGGCGAGGTCGATGCGTGCGTGACCGACGTCGGCGATGGCGGCTTCCGCGTCGAGTTCGCCGAGCCGGTGCGCGCGGTCGCGCCGGGGCAGGCGGCGGTGCTGTACCGCGGCGGCGAGGTCGTCGGCGGCGGCACGATCGCGCGCGGCGAGCGCTGAGGGACGCGGCGGCCCGGGGCGCTCGAGAACGCGCAACCGCTGATCCCGCTTACGCGGGACGCTCGCCGGTCGCGGTTTGTGCCTGCAAGCGGCGCGCCGCTAGGATTGGGGCCCGCCGGGGCCCGCCGGGGCCCGCCGGGGCGGAAGGGGCGCGCTGCCGGGATGAACCTCGCGGACCTGCGCGACATCGTCATCATCGTCTACGGGGTGCTCGGCATCCTGCTCTTCGTCTTGCTGATCGGGATCGCCGTCGCGACGTACCTGATCGTTCGCCAGATCCACGGGCACGTGATCGGGCTCGTGAACGACCCGGTGCGGCCGACGCTCGAGGAGCTGCAGAAGACCGCGCAGAACGTGCGCGTGGCGAGCGAGTTCATGGTCGACCGCACGGTGCACCCCGTGATCCGCACGCTCGCGCTCGTGCGCGGCGTGCGTCGCGGGGTCAGCTCGCTCGCCGGGCTGCCGACGCGGCTGCGCAGGTAGCGGCCAGGTGAAGTTCCTCAGCGCGCTCGGGCTCACCGCGGGGATCGCGGCCGGCTACCTCGCCGCGCGCGAGCTGCTCGACGGCGAGCGGCTCGCCTCGCGCGTGCCCGAGCAGGCGTGGCCCGCGGTGGAGGCCGCGCGCGAGCGGCTGCGGCTCGCGCGCCGGCGCGCGGACACGATCCTCGACGAGGTGGAGCGCGAGCGCGACCGCGCCGAGGAGGAACTGATGCGCGACTACCACGAGCGCGTCGGCCGGCCGGTGGCGCCGCCGGGTGCGTCGAGCGCTCCGCCCGCGCCCGCGCCGTCGGGGTCACGCCGAGGAACCTAGCGGGAGGCCCCTTCTATACTGGTCGGCGGAGAGGTGGCCGAGCGGTTGAAGGCGCTTGTCTCGAAAACAAGTAGACGATGAGTCTCGCGGGTTCGAATCCCGCCCTCTCCGCCAGCCCCGTCGACGCGTGAGGGCCGCGCCCCCTTCCCCGGCGCCCGCCCCCGAGCACGAGATCGCGCGCTGAGGCGCCGCGCGGACGGCCTGGCATCGTCGCGGAGAGGTGCTGGAGTGGTTGAACAGGCTCGCCTGGAAAGCGGGTAGGGGGAGGAATCCCCCTCGTGGGTTCGAATCCCACCCTCTCCGCCAGCAGCAGCACCACGTGCCCACCGGCGAGCGGCCCGCGTCAGCAGGCCGAGTCGTGCGTGCCGTCTCGTCAGTCCGTTCCCCGCGTCGAGTCGCGCCGTCCACAGCGAGACGCCGCTCGAGGCGCGGCGTCAGGCCGGCGCCGCTCGCGTGGCCCGGTCGACCAGCGTCACGGCTCAGCCCGCTCACGCGGGCCGCTCGCCGCTAGCGCCAGGTGCGGCGCCGTAGGACGTCCACGCCGAGCGCGGCCGCGGTGAGCGCTCGCGGGACGGCGCACCACGGCACCGGCCGATCCGCGACGCGCCAGGCCATCGCGGGCGCCGGCCGTTGCGGCTGCGGGACCCCGTCCGCGGGCAGCACCACGAGCACGGTCGTGCCGCCCGGGATCACGCCGTCCAGATCGCGGATCGAGAAGAGCCGGTTGACCGGCTCGGGGGCGCCGGGGAGGTGCGCGAACGGCCGCCCACCGCTGAACACCCAGAACGAGTCCGCTCCCGGGGCGCGGTCGAGCATCTGCCTGAGCGTGCCGCCGAGCCAGATCGCCGGGCTCATCCCCTTGAAGCCGAGCCCGCGGTCGAAGAACCCGCGCCCCTCGTGGCGGAGGACCGCGTAGAGCGTGAAGTGCTCGACGACCGTCGTCAGCGTGAACGAGCCGTCCGGGTGCGCGATCGCCTGGTCCGCGAGCTCCATCCAGACCACAAGCGCGTGGAGCGCCTGTGGCGCGAGGAGGGGCTGCGCGTGCCCATGAAGCAACCGAAACGCGGCCGGCCCTACCTGGCGGACCGGTCGATCGTGCGGCTGCGCGCGGAGCGACCGAACCA
>VGNK01000124.1 GCA_016866055.1 Chloroflexota bacterium
CCGGCCGAGTACCGCCGCGCCGGCGACCGCGGCCGTACTGTGCGGGCGCGTTAGCAGAGTCGAGCCACGCTCGCGACGTCCGATAAGAGGGCATCTGTACAAATCGCGGCTTTGTGCTTCCTCGCCGCAGAACTCCTCGCCCGTCGCGAGCAAGACGGTTGAGATCTCGGTCGAGAGGCTCTTGAAGATCGGCTCACCGCAGCGCGCGAGAACGCGGGCGGCGGAGTCGCCGATCGCGATGAGATGATTGTCGCAGGACCAAGTCCGCGCCTCGGCTGGGCTCACGCCAAAGGCCAGCACGACGACGATGGCAGCGGCACGCAGGCGGCGCCGGGGTGCTGAAGAGTTCGGGTCCTGCATACCCCGAGATCCGCTACGGCCTCGGTCGCGTCTCCGGTACGCAAGAGACGGTGGGCAACTCGACCATGCCGTCATCCGCCTCCCATGGAACCCTTGGAAAGCAACCTGCCCCATCCTACGCTCCGCCTGCTCCGCCCCGCTCCTCGAGTTGGGGTTTTATTTGACGAGGGTCTTCGCGAAATGCAAACGAGCTACGAACAAAGGATGAATCCACCTCCAACATCGATGACCGCTCGCCGTGTCTGGCCGAAGATGTTCCTCGCCGCCGCCTCGCTCGCGGCGGCGCTCGCGATCGCCGAGGGCGTCTGCCGCTACCTCCTCGGCGAGCGGCTCGCGGTCCCCACCGACGAGCGCAACCTCCTCTACCGCTTCGACACGATGTTCGGCTGGTTCCCGGCGCCCGGCTCGAAGCAGAGCTTCGTCGGCGAGCGACGGATCACCGTGACCCACAACGCGCTCGGCTGTCGCGACGTCGAGTTCGCGCCCGCGCCGACGCCGGGGCGCCCCCGAATCCTCTTCCTCGGCGATTCCTTCGTGTGGGGCTACGACGTCGAGGCCGAGGAGCGCTTCACGGACTTGATCCGCGCGCACCGGCCCGACTGGGAGATCCTCAACTGCGGCGTGAGCGGCTACAGCACCGACCAGGAACTGCTTCTGCTCGAGCGTCTCGCGCCGCTGCTCCTGCCCGACGTCGTCGTGCTCGAGTTCAACCATGCCGACCGCCTGGGCAACCGCCTCGTCGCCAATAACGGCTCATACGGAAAACCGTACTTCGCGCCCGACGGCGACGGCCTCGCGTTGCGCAACGTGCCGGTGCGGCTCCTCGCGCAGGCGCGCTGGTCCGAGAGCGCGCTCTACCGGGCGAGCTATCTCTGGCGCCTGGTGCGCGGCGTACCCGGGATTCCGATCCTCGTACCCGTCACGCCGGATCTCAGCGAGAGGCTTGTGGACGCGGTGCGGGCGCGTGCGGCCGCGGCGGGCGCCGCCTTCGTCCTCCTGCTCGAGAGCACCGACGAGGAGATCACGCGCCACGCGGCCGCGCAGGGCATCCCGCTCGTCGCGCCCGAGGCGGCGCTGCAGGCGCTCGCCGCGAGGGGGGTCGCGGTTCGCTACCGGGGCCATGGCCTCCACTGGACGCCGGCCGGGCATCGGGTGGTCGCCACCGAAGTCGAGAGAGTCCTCGACACGGTCGACGGCGGGCGCCTGCGCCGACGATGAATCCGCGTTAGCAGAGTCGAGCCACGCTCGCGACGTCCGATAAGAGGGCATATGTACAAATCGCGGCTTTGTGCTTCCTCGCCGCCCGCGCAATCAGGCGACGGCGCTACGCAACCGGTTCGTCGATCCGTACTTTGCGGGCACCGGGCGGAGGGAGCCAAGCGCGGAATGTCCGATAAGGCTGACGTTATGACACAATCGCGGCTTTGTGCTTCCTGGCCGCTCGCGCGATAGGAATCGCGTAGGCGACGACTCGCCCCCGTGCTAGAAGCCCCCCCCCGGGAGGCCGACGATGCGACTCGTAGACTTCACGCCGAAGCGAGCTCGGGTGCCCGTCGCGGCCGCCCTGCTCGCCCTGGCGACCGGCTGCGGCGACGCGCGCAGCGGCGGTGCCATCCAGCGGGGCACGCTCGTTCGCCTCGCGGACGGACTCGTGCAGGGGACGGTGCAGGGCGGGGCGCGCCGCTTCCTCGGCATTCCGTTCGCGGCCCCGCCGGTGGGCTCCCTGCGTTTTCGTCCGCCGACACCGGCCATCCCCTGGCAGGGCGTCCGGGAGGCGAACGCCTTCGGGCCGGCCTGCGCGCAGACCTCGTCGATCATCACGCCGCGCAGCGAGAACGAGGACTGCCTCTACCTGAACGTGTGGACGCCCGATCCGGCGCCGTCGAGGCCGTTGCCCGTGATGGTCTGGATCCACGGCGGCGGCAACAACAACGGTTCGGCGAACGACCCAGTGCCGCTCGGCCTCGGCGGCCTGTTCTACGACGGACGCCAGCTCGCGGAGACGCGCGACGTGGTGGTCGTGTCGATCAACTACCGTGTCAACCTCTTCGGCTTCTTCCCCCACTGGTCGCTCGCGGCCGAGGACCGGGGCGACCCGCACTCGGGCAACCAGGGGCTCCTCGACCAGCAGCAGGCGCTGCGGTGGGTGCGCGACAACGTGGCGGCGTTCGGAGGCGACCCCGGAAATGTGACCATCTTCGGCGAGTCCGCTGGGGCGTTCAACGTCTGCTTCCACGTCGCGTCGCCGGGCAGTCGCGGGCTCTTCCACCGCGCGATCAGCCAGAGCGGCGGCTGCACGACCTACCTGCCGACCGCGGCCGAGGCGGAGGCGCGTTCGCAGGCGGTGATCGACGCGGTCGGCTGCGGCGGCGCGAGCGACGTGCCGGCGTGCCTGCGCGACGTGCCGGTCGCGCGCCTCCTCGACTACGCGGGCGAGAGCGGCCCGATCGTCGACGGTCGCGTCCTGCCGGCACAGCCGCGGGCGCTGTTCGCGCGCGGCGACGTGGAGAAGGTGCCCTGGATCCTCGGTTCGAATTCGGACGAGGGCACGTTCTTCCTCCTCGGCACCCCGAAGGTGACGACCGAGGCCGAGTACCTGGCGTCCCTGCGGGGCTTCTTCGGCGATCGCGCCCCGGCCGTGGCGGAGGTCTATCCCGCGTCGGCCTACCCGGAGCCGCAGGACGCTCTCGCGCGGGCCTACGGCGACTTCCTCCTCGTGTGCAGCACGCAGGACTCGGCCCGCCGGGCGGCCGACGCCGGGATGCCCGTCTACCTGTACAACTTCTCCCGCCCGATCCCGCTCGCGGAACTCGCACCACTCGACCTGCGCGCGACCCACGGTGCCGAGGTCGCCTACGTGTTTGGCTCCGTGCCGCCGCCGACCGAGGAGGACGCGAGGCTGTCGTCGGCCATGCAGGGCTACTGGACCCGGTTCGCTCGCGGCGGCGACCCGAACGGCGACGGCGCGACGCCGTGGCCGCCCTACGACCCGACGGCGGATCCGCGCCTCGATTTCGAGGTCGAGATCGGGCTCGTGTCGGGCTTCCGCGAGCGCGAGTGCCGCTTCTGGCGGGGCGTGTACGACGACGAGTTCCCGACCGGCGACGGCGTCGCCGCCGGTCGAGGCCGCCCGTGAAGCTCGTGCTCCCTCTTCTCGTGCTGGCCTGTGTGCTCCTCGTCGCGGCCTGCAACGACTCCGCGGACCCGGTGCCCGGCCCGGGCGACGCGTCCCGGCCGCTCGTCGACCCGGGCCGCGGCGAGTGGGTCCCCGTGCCCCGCGAGGAGGTCGCGGAGACCTGTCGACTGGACCCGCCGCGACTCGCCGAGGTGGACGCGGCGGTCGAGCGCCTCGGCGGCAGGGGATGGGCGGTCGTCCGCTACGGACGGCTCTGCCACGAATACGACGTCGGGGAGCCCGACGCACCCACGTTCGTCTTCTCGGCGGCGAAGACCCTGGGCGCCCTCGTGACGGGGATCGCCGCCTGGCAGACGCGCGACCTGCCGCGCACCGGGCGCAAGACCGGTCCCCTCTCCGATCTCGACCGCATGGACCACTGGGTCGACGATGTCACCTTCAACCCCGACGCGCTCGTCGCCCACGTGCTCGGCATGGTCGGACACAACCCCGACCTCTCCTTCGGCAACCGGACGTGGGTCTACGACGCCGTCGGGACGACGCAGATCAACCGCCTGAGCGACGCCGTCAACGCGGCGATCGACCAGGACCCGGCGCGCCTCGGCGAGGACCTCGAGGTCTTCACGCAAAGGTTCCTCTTCGAGCCGCTCGGCATGAAGGACTCCTCCTGGTCCAACGGCGCGCCGGACAAGACCTACGGCTACGGCTGGGTCACGACGCTCCGCGACATGGCGCGACTGGGGCTGCTCATCCTGAACGGCGGCGTGTGGTCCGGCGAGCGCATCGTCGGCGCGGACTGGATCTACAAGATGACGCATCCCGCGTTCGAGGACGCGAACACGGCATTCGGCTACCTCACCTGGCTCACGTCGCGGGCGAACTGGTTCCACGTCGCCGGACCCGAGATCACGGACGCGTCGGGCCCCTGCAGGCCGGCCGCGATCTGGGACGAGTACCCGCACGAACCCTCCGGAGCGCCGGACTGCGGCTACGCTCCCTGGGCCGACTGCGAGCAGCAGTACGACGTCGGAATGTGGTACGCGGCGGGCTTCAACGGCCAATACGTGTTCGGGCATCCCGGGCTCGACATGGTCGTGGTCGCGAAGGACCTCGACGTCCGCACGCAGGATCCGCGCGTGTCCATCACCGAGTTCTCGCTACCGCTGCTGCGCGCCGTCGCGGCGCTCGACCCGACCTTCGCCGGCGACGAAGCCGCCTTCTGCGAAGCCTACGGCGCGAATCGCCACGCCCCCGACCTTCGGCGCTGAGGAGCCCCTGCGACCAAACGTCAGCCGAATCGCTGTCCGCCGCCGGCTACCGCTCGGCAAACCCGCGTGCGACCGCCGAATCGCCTTGACCGCCCCGTATACGGGCGCGGGAGCTTGCCGCCGCCAACGCCTGATAGGCGGTATTGCGTGAAATCGGTGCTTTGTGGCACCTACGATCCCGCGACTCATGAGCCCGACTAACGTGAAGGCTGTAGTTTCAGACGAGCACCGTACTGTGCGGGCGCGTTAGCAGAGTCGAGCCACGCTCGCGACGTCCGATAAGAGGGCATATGTACAAATCGCGGCTTTGTGCTTCCTCGCCGCCGCGTCAAGAAGAAGCCGCTGGGGGAGGATGACATCGAGATCGTCATGAAACTGCTGCGAGAATTGAAACCGCACCAGATCTATGCGGCCGGAGACCTGGCTGACCCGCACGGAACCCATCGTACCTGTCTCTCGGCGATATTCCGTGCTTGCCAGCAGGTGCGTACCGATGACTGGTACCAGCATTGTGACGTATGGCTGTACCGTGGAGCGTGGCTGGAATGGGAGCCGGACGAGATCGAGATGGCGGTCCCGTTAAGCCCCGCCGAGGTGGTCCGGAAGCGCGTAGCGATCTTCAAACATGAATCGCAGAAGGATCGCGCGCTTTTTCCCGGGAGTGACCCACGTGAGTTTTGGCAGCGGGCGGAGGAACGAAATTCCGCCACGGCACGACTCTATGACGCGCTCGGATTGGCGGAATACCAAGCCATCGAAGGCTTTGTGCGGTGGGATGGTTCCCTCCGTGGCGAATGAGTGGACCGTTGGGCGGACCCACCCGCAATGCCTGCGGGAGTGGCCGTAAATCCCCCGCAGGGTCCGCTGCCCAGTTCCGTACTGTGCGGGCGCGTTAGCAGAGTCGAGCCACGCTCGCGACGTCCGATAAGAGGGCATATGTACAAATCGCGGCTTTGTGCTTCCTCGCCGCTGAGCCGAGCGACGATGCTCGCTCGGCATGTGCCGGTGGCGTGACACGATCCTGGATTCATGGTGGCCGCGCGCATGCGATACGCTCACGCAGTCCTGGTCGCGGCGCTCGCGCTCCTGACGGCGATCGTGCCGATCGGCTGTGGCGAGGACGACCAGCCTTCGGACCCGACCGGCACGCCGACGCCGACCGCGACGGCGACGCCGGTCCCGCGGATCAGCGCGATCACGATTCTCCCGGCCTTCACCGGCGCCGCCGGCCTCGACGTCGGCGCCAGCGACGACGGCTTCCTTGTCGCCTACGGCGGAAACGCGACGACCACGACCACCGGGATCTTCGGCCTCCGCGTCGATCCGGACGGCACGGTGCTCGACCGTTCACCGTTCGACATCAGCGTCGCGCAGAGCGACGGCTTCCTCGCCAACCCGAGCTGGACCGATCCGGCGGTTGCCTTCGACGGAGCGTCCTACGCCGTCGCCTACGCGGGTACGGGAACGGCCGAGGCTGGCATCCCGGCCGCCGCGATCACGGCCGTCCTGGTCGACCCGCAGGCGAACGTCGGGCCGCCGGAAGATCTCGCGGAGACCGCACAGATCGGCACCTGCGAGACCGACGTCGTCCCGCCGCCGGCGATCGCGGGCTCGTCGGCGAGCTTCGCAGCGCTGTGGCCGATCGAGGAGGGCTGCGCCGGTGGACCGGTGCTCGAGCGTCTGGGCGGCGCGTTCGCGACCGTGAACGGCGCGGGCCTCGACGTGACCGCGATCGACGGCCTGCTGCCGCCGCCGGGCGACCAGAGCATCGTGACGGCCTCGGCCGCGTCGGTTGCGTCGAACGGGACGACGACCGTCGCGACGTGGACGGAGCGCGTCAACCAGCAGAACGAAGGGAGCCTCGAGGTCGGCGTGCTGTCCTCGAGCGGCGTCGAGCGGGTGACGCTCGCTCCGATCGTCGGAGGCTTCGTTCGCCCGGCGATCGCGAGCGACGGCGCCGACTACCTGGTCGTCTGGCAATCCACCCTGCTCGGGGGCGAGGGGGGCGGCATGAACACGATCGTCGGCGCGCGCTTCCGGCCCGGAACCGGGCCGCTCGACGGCGCTCCCTTCCTGATCGCACGGGGTGACCTTCGGCAGGGCGCCCCACGGCTCGCGTTCGGTGCCGGTCGCTACCTGGTGGCGTGGACGGTTCCCGCGGGTGGCGGTGTCAACGATCTGCAGATCGCGGAGGTCTCGCCCGCGGGGACGCCCGCCGCGGTCGAGACCGTCGCGACCGGGCTCTCGTCGGAGGAGATCGCGCTCGCGTTCTCCGGCGATGCCTTCCTGGTAACGCTCCTGCGCGCGGCCGACGCCGGCGCGGCGTCGCTGCAGGGGCTGCTGATCCGGCCTTGACGCGGACCGGCGGACGCGGGTGCCCCATCGCCGCGCCCATCGGGAGACACGAACGGCCGCCAGCGACGAATCCGCAACGAGCACGCAGCCCGCCGAGTTCGAGGCGAGCGAGGGCTACAAGCAGTAGGTCGTCTGGCTGCTGTTCGTGGTCTACGTCTTCAACTCCATGGACCGCCAGATCCTCTCGAGCTCGCGGTCGAGCGCGGGCTGGTTCGCGCGTCCTCGCGCCCGTCGATCGCCCCGGTCGGCAAACCGGAGACCCGCGTCGCGGGTGCCGGACGCTCCCCGCGAGGTCGCCGGCCGGGAGGGCCGGGCGGTCGTCGTCCGTCCCGGTCACCGGATCTGGGCGTGTCGAGGCCGTGGCCGATGCCTCGCGGGTGACGTCCT
>VGNK01000125.1 GCA_016866055.1 Chloroflexota bacterium
CTCAGGCACCTCGCGACGGCGCTCGCCGGGCTGCTCGCGGCGCTCGACCCCGCGCTCGTCGTGCTCGGCGGCGGGGTCGGCGGCGCGCTCGGCCCCTATCTCGATGAGCTCGACGCGGGCGTGCGCGCGGTCGGGCTGCCCCGCTACCGCGCAGGGGCTCCGCTCGCGATCACGACGCTCGGCGACGACGTGAGCCTGCTCGGCGCGGCGGTCGTCGCGCTCGAGGCCGCGGGCCTGCGCACGCGGCGTGGCGACGGCGGCCGCGCGTAGGCGACCGGCGCGGGCGCGAGCGCCGGGAGCGGCGCTACCCCCGAACGGGGCCGAGCACGCGGTCGAGGTACTCGTTCGAGAACGTCCCGTTCGGGTCGACGCGCGCGCGCGCCTGCTGGAAGCGGTCCCACTGCGGGTAGAGCGGCCGCAGCGTGGAGGCGCGCTGGAAGTGCAGCTTCCCCCAGTGCGGCCGGCCATCGTAGTCGCGCATGACGGCCTCCACCGCCGCGAAGTACTGCTCGTACGGCTCGTGGCGGCGCATGTGCACGGCGATCGAGCAGGTCGCGCGTCCCTCGCACATGCTCAGCGGGATGTCGTCGGCGGCGGCGAAGCGCACCTCGATCGGCATCGAGATCGGCTGCTCGCTGCGCTCGATCAGCGCGCGCACGCGCCCGATCGCCTCGCGCGCGGCCTCGCGCGGGATGAAGTACTCCATCTCGTGGAAGCGGACCTTCCGCTCCGACGTGAAGACGAGGTAGCTGCGGTCGACGTAGTCCTCGCGCGTGGCGGACGGGATCAGCCGGCGCATGCGGCGCCCGGCGGCCGGGGCGACGCGTCCCACCTGCACGGCGGCGTTGCCCGCGAGGTTCGCGAGCAACACGTCGTCGCGGAAGCGGCGCCACGCCGCGAGCGACTGCGCGGGCCGCGCGGTGCGGTTGTTGCGCTTCGTGAAGGCGTAGCGCGAGCCGGGCGTCCAGAAGAACTCGAAGTGCTGGTTCTGGTCGACGTGCTCGTCGAGCGCGTCGATCACCTCTTCGAGCGGCAGCATCTGCTCGCGCGCGTGGAGGTTGAACGCCGGCTCGAGCCGGAAGGTCGCCGTCGAGATCACGCCGAGCGCGCCGACCCCGACCCGCGCGGCGCGGAAGATCTCCGGGTCCTCCTCCGTGGAGCACTCGACGACCGAGCCGTCGGCGGTAACGAGGCGCATCCCGACGACCTGCGTGGAGAGGCAGCCGTAGCGGAGCCCGGTGCCGTGGGTCCCGGTCGCGATCGCGCCGGCGACGGTCTGGTAGGCGATGTCGCCCATGTCCTCCATCGCGAGCCCGCGCGGGAAGAGGCGGCGGCTGAAGCGCGCGAGCGTCATGCCGGACTGCGCGGTCGCGCGGAGCGTCGAGCGGTTCGCGCGGAGCAGTCGCGCGTAGTCGCGAAGGTCGAGCAGGTGCCCGTCGGTGAGGGCGACGCCGTTGAACGAGTGCCCGGAGCCGACGGCCTTCACGCGCTCGCCCACGATCGCGGCGGAGCCGACGATCGCGGCGATCTCGTCCTCGGTGCGCGGGCGGTGGATCTGGAGCGGCGAGCACGCCTGGGTGCCGGCCCAGTTCCGCCAGCGCGTGGCGCCCCGACCCTGCAACGACACCTCGGCGTTCGCGATCGCTGCCTTCACCAGCCGCATGATCGTGCCGGGGCGCGTCTCGGGCAACCTGCGCAGGCGCGGGGGCCGGCGTGCCGCGGGGCGCCTCGCCGCGGAGCGGTGCGAGACGGTGCGCGGATCGGGCATGATGCGGCTCGCGAGGAGGGGGGACCCATGGCCCGGCCGTCGCCCCTCTGCTTCCCGGGATCCGGCGCGCGGGAGCAGCGCGCGCCCGGCGAGCTCGGGATGTCCGCGAGCGGGCTCGAGGAGGCGAGCGCGCACGCGCTCGCGAGCGAGATCGGCTGGCCCACCGACGTCTCGCGCATGGGCGCGCGCGACGACCCGCCCCCGCACAACGAACCGCTCGGGCCGACGCGGGCGCGCGGCGGCCCCGCGGGCCTGATCGTCCGCCACGGCTTCATCGCGCACGTCTGGGGCGACCCGGGACGCGTCGACATGACGTTCAGCGCCACGAAGAGCTACCTCTCCGTGCTCGCGGGCGTCGCGTGGGACCGCGGGATGTGGTGGCTGAACACCGCGCTCTGGATCAGCGCGTACGACCACGCGCGCTTCGGGCTGTGCATGCCACGCGGCGGGGAGTGGGCCGAGCGGCGGCGCAGGGGGCGGGCGGCTGCGTCGCGGCGCTAGCGTCCCTGCGAGGACGGCGCGCCGCTGTCCCGGCCGACGGTCGTCTTCGCGACGACCTTGACGCCCTGAATCGTGCCCTCGATGGCCTTGCGCACGCGGATCGCGGCGGCGTCGCTGATCTCCCCCGCCGTCTCGATCGCGCCGGTCGCGGCGGCAGCCGCCGCGTCCTCGGCGCTCACAGCCGTGTCCTTCGCGATCTCGATCGCGCCCTCCACGGCGCCCACCGCGGCCGCGGTGACGTCGGCGCCCACCGCCGGCGCCTCGCGGACCGCGCTGCGGCTGGTGTTGCCCACCGCTTCGATTGTCTCGAGGCCGGCCTCAGAGGAGCCCTTCACCGCGGCGATCACCGCGGCCTTGGCCGCGTTGCCGACCGATGTGGCGACGGTGGAGGTCGCCTCGACCACCTGCTTCAGGCTCGTCGCCGCGGTGAGCGCGCCGGGGCCCACGATCCCGCCGACGGCGTCGATCGCGCCCTCGACGGCCCCGCGCGCGACGCCCGCGGCCGCGCCGCCGGTGTCGGCGGCCTCCCTGATCGTCCTCTGCACGAGCGACGAGACGGTCCCCACGGCGGCCCCGGTGATCTCACCGGTGCCCCGGCTCGTCCCGATGCTGCCGTCCCGAACGCGTCGCCCGACCTCTCGTTCATCGACCATGGCTGCTCCTTCCGCCGGCGCCTCCAGCGCGGCGCACGTCTGCATGCCAATCAGCATCATGCGATCGTGCTGAGCGCGCCTCCCAACCGCCCGGCGGAGGCGCGCGCGGTGAACTGGCGGCGCTGGAGGCCGCTCTGGGCGAACTATTGGCTGATACCGGCCGTGATCAACGGGAGATCTGTCGTGATCGAGTCGACACCCAGCGAAACGAGCCGGGCCATGCGGCTCCGGTCGTTCACCGTCCAGGTCGTAACCTCAAGCCCGGAGGCGCGCGCGGCCGCGAGCAGCGCCGCGTCGAGCAGCCGGTGGTCGGGGTTCACGCCGTCCAGCCTGCGCGCGCGCGCGCGCGCGAGCGCCTCGTGCAGCCCCGCCGCCCCCGCCTCCAGGGGGACGCTCAACGTCGCACGCGCGCCGGGGAGCCGCGCCCGCACCGCGAGCAGCTCCTCGGCATCCGGCCCGGTCAGCCGGCACCGCCCCGCGCATCCCGCCTCCGCCACCTCCCGGGCGACGCCCGCCGCCAGCCCCCGCTCGCAGAGGTCGATCACCGGGACCACCGGCGCGCCGATGCGCGCCAGCGCCTCCGCGAGTGTCGGCACCGGCTGTAGCCCCACCCGCCCCTGCGGGTCGCGCACGCGCATCCCGCGCAGCTCCCCCAGCCGCAGCGCCCCGAGTGGCCGCGGGTCGCCGACCGTCCGCTCGAGCGTCGCATCGTGCATCAGCACCACGGTGCCGTCGGCGAGCGCGCGCACATCGATCTCGATGCCGTCGACGCCGTCGGCGATCGCCTCGTCGATGCCGGCGAGCGTGTTCTCCGGCATCGTGCCCATGTGCGTGCGGTGCGAGATCAGCAGCGGACGCCGCGCTACCACCAGCCGACCTTGTGCAGCTTCCCGCGATGCTCCCAGCCGCGCGTGCCGGTCTGCTGGATGCGCCCCAGGTGCTTCGCGCAGAGCCAGAGCGTGAGGCGCTCGCGGTCGTCGTCGACCCAGCGCAGGATCGCGACCTCGGCCTTCGGCAGGGCCGTGCAGAACTCGCAGCGCGCGAGCGGCGTCATGCGCCGATCCTAGCAGCGGCTCCCGCCGCGCGCCGCGCGGCCTGGCCGCGTTCCGCCGCGCGGCGGCGCGCGCTACGCCTCGTCGCCGTGCAGCGCCTCCCCCCGGTGCAACCGCGCCGCGATCTCGTACGTCTGCTCGACCGCGCGCACGGTCGGTGCGTGCGCGGTGAGGAAGCGCGCCGCGCCGATCAGCACGTGATCCCCCTCGGGCCGCCCGCGGAAGTTGCCGAACTGCCGCACCGCCGCCTCGAAGATCTGGAACATGTGGAAGCCCGCGTCCTCGCGCAGCAGCGCGTGCCCGAGCGTCGCGATCACCTCATCGTGCCGTCCGGCCGCGAGCATCGACGCCACGACGCTCGCGGTCTCGTCGACGCGCTGCTGGCGGTCGAACTCGGAGAGCAGCGCGTCGTGGCCCGACGGGCCGCCGTGCGCGGCGGGCATCGCCTGCTTCGGCACGTTCAGGAACCGCTCGAGGTAGACCGACAGCGCGCCGTCGAAGATGCCGCGCGCAAGCTCCCGCGAGGGCGCTCGGCGCATCGCCCGGTCGACCGCGTTCGTGTAGGTGAACGTGTGGTGCACGGTGTCCCAGTCGCCGAACTCGTTCGAGACGTGGAAGTGCACCGGACGCCGCGCCGCCGCGTAGGCAACCGTCGCCGCGAGCTCCTGCAGCGGCGCGCCCGCGCGCACCGCGTCCAGCATCGCCGCGAGCGTCTCCGCGGGCTCCGCGTCGAGGATCGTCTCGGCGAGCGCGCGGTGGCCGCGCCACGCGGCGTCGCGCTCGCCGCCCCGCGCGAGCGCGGCGTCGAGCGCGTCCAGCGTCTCCTCGAGCAGCGCGGGCAGGTCCACCGGGTGCTGCCAGGACGAGGTCTCCTCCATGCGCGTCGCGCGCACGAGCGGGCCGACGAGGCTCGGCAGCACCGCCTCGGCGTGTCCCCAGCCGATCTGGTCGAGCAGCTCGAACGCCTTGTTCGCGAAGTCGAGCGCGTGCCCCTCGTCGAGGAAGAGGTGGTCCGTGCACGCGGCGAAGATCATGTCGGCGATCTGCTCGGACCGCAGGCCGAGGCCGATCGCCGTGCGCAGGCAACGCTCCGCCGGCTCGGCCGAGCGCGTCTCGATGAAGCGCCGGAACCAGGCGCGGTAGACCTCGGGGCGGCGCTCGCTCGTCGCGAGCGGCTCGAGGTCGAAGTCGGGCGGCTCGCCTGCGGTCTCGGAGGCGACGTGCACGAGCGCCTGGTAGAGCGCGCGCGGGCGGTCGGCGGGCTCGAGCACGGGCAGCACCGTCCCCATCGCCGTGAGGATGGACATCCCGGCGCTCCAGCCGGCGGCGCGGTTGGCGGCGCCGAAGAGCGCGGCGCGCTCGACGAGCGAGGCGGTCTCGCCCGCTTCGTGCAGCCCGATCACGGACTTCGCGAGCACGAGCCGCAGGTTCTGCTCGAGCCCCTCCTGCAGCTTGCGGTGCCAGTGCGCGCGGCGGTCGCTCTCCACCGGCCGCGGATCGAGCCAGACCTCGCCGTCGCGGACCGCGACCGCGAAGCGCGGCACGTCGTCCGCGAAGGGGTCGAAGGTGCAGCCGCCGGCGAGGTCGAAGCGCGCGTGGTGCCAGTGGCAGGTGAGGATGCCGTCGCGCACGGTGCCCCGGCTGAGCGGGAAGCCCATGTGCGGGCAGCGGTTGTCGAGCGCGTAGACGCGTCCCTCGGAGACGAAGAGCACGATCGTGCGGCCTCCCGCGGAGACGACGCGGGGCTGCTCGCGCTCGAGCAGCTCGAGGCGCCCGACGTGGACCAGCGGGGCGCGGGTGGTGGTGGTCATCGCGGTGCTCCCTCCGCCTGCACGGCACGCCTCCAGTCTGCGCCGCCCCGGCAAGGGGGACGGCGCGGCGCGGATGGTAGGCTCGGCACGTGACCGCGCCACGGGAGTTCTCGCTCGAAGAAGCCCGCGAGGCGCTGCAGGCGCTGCGCGACGTCGCGCCGGACGGGCTGCGCGCGCCGTTCAGCCGCGAGGACGTGCTCGCCGTGACCGCCGGGGGTATCGAGGTCAAGGGCATCGAGCAGGGTCTGCTCGATTTCCCCGCCACCGTCGAGGGCGTCGCAGCGTACTGGTGCTGGCAGGCCGGCGAGCGCGAGATCGAGTGGTGGCACCCCCGCGGCACCGGGTTCGCGGGGCGCCGGCGGATCGGGGCTTGACTCGGAAGCGGGGCGGCGGGGCCCTCGGGGGCGGCTGGATATACTCGAGCCTCGAGCGCCGACGGCGGCGGGGCGGCTCGCCCCGCGGACAGCCGATACGGAGACGGTCGAGCCGATGCGGATCGTGGCGAAGCTCCTCGAGGACTTCAATGGCGACTGGCACTGGGTCGACCTCCACAACGCGGAGTTGATCGACCCCGAGCAGCGCGTCTACTGCATCGACGGCGCGGACACCGTCTGCGGGATCCGGCTGAGCGGGCCCAACACGACGCGACTGCACGACACCGGCGCCCCGCCCGAGCCGGACTGCGATGGCTGCCTCGACGGTGGCGGTCTCGATCCCGGCGAGATGGTGCGGCTTGCGGAGACGCTGTCCGCGCCGACGCCGGCCGTCGTGAGGCCGCCGGCGCCGCGGTAGCCGGCCCGCTGCTCGGCGCGCCCGCGCGACCTGTCGTATCGTTCCCGGCGGCCCGCGGCCGAGCCGCCGCCGCGCGGCGCGTGCGGGGACGGGTGCGCGGGTGGTTCGCCTCGCCGATCTGCCCGTCGAGTACGCCGAGCGCGAGCCCCGCCGCCGCCCACGACGACGAGGTCGTAGCGCCGTGAACCACACGCCTAGCAGCCGCGAGGCGCGCGGCGGGATGCGCTCGCACCGGTCGCGTCCGGGCTGGGGGTCGGAGGGGCGTGCGTCACGCGCGCTCCGTCGCGCCTCCAGAGTGCGTGGTCGGTCGTGCTCGACGCGGGCGCGGTGGAGGCCTCAGGATGGGCGTCCGTGCCCGATCGTCCGCGTGTGACGGATCACGGCGCGCGCGGGCCGGCGCGGGCACGCTGGCGGCCGGATGCGGCGAGAGGATGGCGTGGTGGCGCGACTCGTGGTCTACGGTCGGTCGAGCTTCTGCCCGGATATGCTCCGCTGGCGGCGCTGGGTTTCCGAGCACCCGCTGGAGTTCGTCGAGTTCGACATCGACACCGATCGCGAGGCGTACACCAAGGTGAAGGCGTGGACTGGTCATGAGTCGGTGCCCACGCTCGTGATCGCGCCGGAGGATGGGTTCGACCCGATCGAACCGCCGGCGCGGCTGCCCGCGGGGCGCTCGCCGCGCGCGTTCGACCGCGGGACGATGCTCACGGAGCCGAACCCCGCGCAGGTCGCCGCGTTCCTCGAGCGCAACGGGATCGCGTTCGGAGGAGCCGGCGGCGCGGATACGCCCGGCGCGCGCGCATCGCAGCCGCAGCCGCGCTGGCCCGCGCCGTAGTTCCTCGGGCGCGCCACCCGGGGGTGCAGCGCGCGGCACGCG
>VGNK01000126.1 GCA_016866055.1 Chloroflexota bacterium
CGCCGCCCCCACTCGCCCCGCTCGCGACGGGACGCGCCGCGCAACGCTCACGCCGTCACCGCCGCCGCCACGCAAGCGCGCCCGCTCCCAGCCCGATCACGAGCCCGGCGATCCCGATCGCGATGCCCGCGATCGCGAGCGTGCGCGCGGCGTCGGCGCGGTCGGCGGCGAGCTCCGCGGCCTCGGTCGCGCCACGCACCCCCGCCGTGAGCTCGCGCGGCTGCGCCACCGCGAGCGGGAAGAGCAGATCGGTCGTTGAGGTGATGTTGCTGAAGGTCTCCGGGCCCGAGGTGAAGGTCTCGTCGATCGCCCGGCCCTCGATCGTCCCGAAGAAGCGGAAGCGGTACTGCCCCGCCACCGTGGGGATGAGGTCGGCGGTGTAGTGCCCGGGGTCGCGGAAGATCGTGCGCAGCGCGAACGTCTTCTTCGTCCCGCTCTCGAGGTGCGTGACCTCGACCTGGAGCGTCTTCTCGAGCCCCCCGACCGGCTTCTCCGCCTTGGAGACGCGGAGGTCGACGCCGTTCTTCTGTCCCTCGAGCGCCGGCTCCGAGATGAAGCCGACCACGAACTGGTAGCCCGCGACCTCGCGACGTTCGTGCGCGAGCGCGCTGCCGGGGCACACGAGCCCCGCGATGACGAGCGCGGCGACGGCCGCGAGCGCCGCCAACGACGAGGTGCGTCGCCACGTCTGCGATGCGATCACGTGAAGCGTTCCCTTCACTAGCCAGATCCGTGCGGATCGGCGCCCGCGGTCGACGCGACGACCGGGGGCGCGCGAGGCGGATCCGGCTAGTGGCGAGGGGGCGGGGTGGGGACCGCGGGTTTCACCCCGGCGGCGATCTCCGCGGGCGGGGCGGGCGGCGCGGCGCGGGCCGGGCCCGGCAACACCGGCATTGCGAGCGAGACGACGTCGACCGGCACGGTCACGGAGGTGCCGGCGAGGCCCCGCTCGGGCGGCGTGAAGACGGGGACGGGGTCGGCCGAGGAGGCGCCGCCGCCGGGCGCGACCGCGGGGTCGTCGTGCGCCGCGGGTGCCGCCGCGCGGGCGGGCGCGTCCCAGCCGTGATCGTGCGCGTGGCCGTCGCCCACGCGGTAGACGTGGCCGTGATCCGGGAGCCACCCGACCAGCTGCGGGTCGATCGCGACGAAGAGGCTGCCCTGCAGCAGCGCGAGCGCGGCCGCCGCGGCGAGCAGGCGCGGCGCCCACCCCGAACGCGGGCTCAGCCGCGCGGACACGCCGAGTGCGATCGCGCTCATGCCATCGCATTCTAGCAGGGGCGCGGAAGGGACCTCGGTCCCACACGACAGCGCCCCGGCGGGGCCGGGGTGCGGAAGGGTGCATCGCCGGGTGAGCGCCTACGCGGTCACGTACCGCATGAGCTCCGGGTTGGCGCGGCCGTTCTCGAAGCGGTCGCCGAGCCCGGCGACGCGGATGCGCTGCACGTACTCCTTGACCTGCCGCTGCCGGACGGCGAGCAGGATGTTCTGCCCTTCGCGCAGCGAGGCGGGGTCGGTGCCGCCGCCGAGCAGCACGGTGAGCGCCGCGTTCGACGGGGTGCCGCGCGCGGCCGGGTTTTGCCCGTTCGCCGCGGCGACGAGGCCGAGCTCGATCTCGTCGAGGTAGGAGTGGACCTCCTCGCGCCGCTCGGGGTCGGTCTGCGCGAGGTACTGCAGGTGCATCACGCCGAACGCGACGTGGCGCGACTCGTCGGAGGCGGCGAGGCGGTAGATCGCCTTCTCGGCGTCGTTGTAGGACATGCGCTCGCCCATGCGGAACAGGCTGAGCACCGAGCCCTCGCCGGAGATGTGGAGGCGCGCCGACATCTCGGTGAAGTCGCGCGCGGAGTCGATCACGCCGCCGGCGGCGGTGCTGTTCGAGACCTGCAGCATCAGCCCGCCGCCGTTGGCGAGCGCGCGCTTGCGGAAGACGTCGAGGTGGCGCGCCTCGTCCATGATCTGTGTGATCAGGTACATGCGCGGCTCGTAGTAGTCCGGCGTGGTCTCCGCGATCCACTTGCCGGGGACGTCGCCGGCGACGAACTCGACCTCGGTGAGGAAGGTCGCGAGCTGGCACTCGGCGCGCTCGATCTCGTCGGGGAGCTCCTCGAGGGTCTCCCAGGGGATGTCGACGGCCGACGACCACTGGCGCTGGACGGCCTCCTCGTAGAGCTGGGCCCCGTTCTTGAGCCAGATGTCGGCCTTGGTGCGCACGGAGTAGTTGCCGACCCTCGGCGTGTTCGCGCGCGTGAGGGCGCCGCGCGGGCGGCCGGTGAGGTTGTCGCTCCAGTCCGGTGCCTGGCCGAACGGGCCGCGGTCGACGTCCTGGAGGAGCAGCCCGCCCTGCTCGGCGCGGCTTTCGAGATGGGATCCGAACGTCTCCCGCGGCGAGAGCCAGTCGAGCTTGTACCCGCGGGCGCGGCCGTACTCCATCAGCTGCTCGAAGGCGCTCTTGTGGACCTCGCCCTCGGACCGATCGGGCCTGGTCTCCGTGGCCACTCTCGACCTCCTGTGTCTGTGTGTCGCGGGCGGCGCCGGGGCGCTCGCGGAACCGCCGGGTTCCGCTGCCCGCACGAGCTGGGACGCAGGCATGCTAACACGGACGTTGCGCAGGGCCGTTCGGCCCCCCCTGGGGGGGGGGCGAGGCGCTTGCGCGCGTGCCGGTGCGGCAGGACAGTCCGCGCAACCCTCCTGCAGCGGCGCACGACCGGGGGTGCCGTGGGCTGGATCCGCATCGGCCGCGCCGACGGCGTGGCGCGCTCGCGCTCGTGGGGATCGGCGTGCTCGTGCTCGCGGGGATCGCCCCGCGCGCCTTCGACGTCCCGGTGCGCCCCGCGCCGAGCGAGGTCACCGAGGGCGTCGTGCTGCGCTTGGTCGCGGAGCGTGCGGAGAGCACCCCGCGCGGGACGACGCGCGTGCGTGTCCTCGAGGTCGCGGCGGGCGGGGGTGTGGTCACCGTCGAGGAGAGCGCGGGCGACGCCGGCTCCAGCCTCGCGCCAGCGCGCCCGGGCGATCGGGTGATCCTCGAGGACGCCCCGGGCCCGGACGGCGTGCGCCGGTATTTCATCGCCGACTACGCGCGGCGCGGCCTGCTCGTCGTGCTCACCGCCGCCTTCCTCGCGCTCGTGTTCGCGGTCGGGCGCTGGCACGGGGTGCGCTCGCTGCTCGGGCTCGTGGCGAGCTTCCTCATCCTGATGCGCTTCGTGCTCCCGGGGATCCTCGCCGGGCACAGCCCGCTCGCGATCTCGATGATCGGCGGCGTCGGGATCATGGCCGCGACGCTCACGCTCGCGCACGGGGCGAACCGCAAGAGCGCGGCGGCGATCGGCGGGACCGCGCTCGCGCTCGTCGCGATCGTGCTGCTCTCGGAGGTCGCGATCGACGCCGCGCGCTTCACCGGCCTCGCCGACGAGCACGCCGGGACGGTCTTCGTGCTCTTCGGCGGGACGATCGACGCGCGCGGGCTCCTGCTCGCCGGCATCCTGATCGGCGCGCTCGGCGCTCTGGACGACGTGACGATGACGCAGTCGTCGACGGTCTTCGAGTTGCGCTCGGCGAACCCCGAGCTGGCGCGCGGCGAGCTCTACCGCCGCGCGATGCGGGTCGGACGCGACCACATCAGCGCGATCGTGAACACGCTGGTGCTGGCGTACGCGGGGGCGTCGCTGCCGCTGCTCGTGATCCTCGCGAGCCAGGCCGAGGGCGCGGGGACCCTCGTGAGCCGCGAGTTCCTCGCGACCGAGATCGTGCGCACGCTCGTGGGGAGCTTCGGGATCGTCGCCGCGGTGCCGCTCACGACGGCGCTCGCGGCCGCCGCCGCCGCGGCGCTGGGCGCACCACCGGGCGACGGCGCGCCGCCGCGCTACGTCCCCGTCGAGACGCTGGACGAAGAGGAGGTGTTCGGCAACCTCCGCCCCGAGCGCCCGTCGATCCTGCGGTAGCCGCCCCTCGCAGGTTTGACACCACCCGGGTGCCCCCACATGATCCGCCGGCCCGGCGGAGGGCCGGGAGCGCATCTGCGAGGCCAGCGACATGACCCAGGCACCACCCACCCTGCAGGCGTTCCTCGCGCGGTACACGCGCTCGCTCCTCAGCGGGACCGCGCGCGCGATCGAGGACCTGAGCCCCGACGAACTGCACTTCCGCCCGAACGACGACTGCAACTCGATCGGCTTCGACGCCTGGCACATCGCGCGCACCGCCGACAACCTCATTCACTTCGCGTTCGAGCGGCAGCAGCCCGTCTGGCTGCAGCAGGGCCTCGACCAGCAGTGGGGGCTGCCGAAGGTCGAGCAGGGGACCGGGATGGACCCGGCGGTGGCGCACGCGCTGCGCTTCCCCGACCCGAAGGCCCTTGCCGGGTACCTGACCGCCGTGCGCGACGCGATCGTGCCGCGCATCGAGGCGATGGACGACGCCTACCTCGACACGACCACGACGATCCGCCCGCAGCGTGAGATGTCGCGCGCCGACATCATCGGCCAGGTGATCATCAACCACGGCAACAACCACCTCGGCCAGATCAGCCTCGCGCGCACGCTCGTCGGCAAGCCCGGGCTCGGGTTCTAGCGCGCCGGCGGCCCTCGCTCGCGCCGAGCCCCGACCGGACCGGCGCCCCGCGGGGATGGTCGCCGGCCGGAGCAGGACCTCCCGCCCTGTGCGGCGAACGGCGCCGTCGCGCGCTGCGCGCGTGCGCATCGCGGGGACGTCGCTGCCGCCGGTCGGCTCGGTGAGGCGGAACGAGCCGACCCTCTCGCCCTTCGCCATCGGGACGAAGTAGCGGCTGCGCTGCTCCTCGCTGCCGAACTCGTCGACGAGCCGCGCCGCGAGCCCGGTCGAGGCCGCGACGAGCAGCCCGGTCGAGGTGTGCGCGCGCGAGAGCTCCTCCTGGACGATCGTGAAGCCGAGCTCGCCCATGCCGGCGCCGCCCCACTGCTCGGGGAACGGCGCGCCGAGGAAACCGAGCACGCCCATCTGCTCGACGAGCTCGGCGGGGATGTGCTCGTTGCGCTCCATCTCTTCGACGCGCGGTCGGATCTTGCGGTTGGCGAACTCGCGCAGGGCGGAGCGGAGGGCCTCGATTTCGGGGGGCAGCTCGGCGAGCGGGCGGGGGGCGGCCGGCGCGGTCATGGGACACCTCCTCGACGGCGGTGCATCCACTCTAGGCAGCGCCCCGAGCCCGGCCGTGAGGTGAATCCCGCATCCGCCGCCGCCCGCCCGCGCGGCCGCCGCCACGAACAGCGCCGCACCGCGCCGCGCTCGCATGGAGTCGCGATGCGTGACGCCACCCCCGCCGAGTGGACGCACGACGGGATTACCCCCTCTGCCGACGGCACGCGCGAGGCCGACCGCTTCCTCGAGAGCGCCGTCGTCCCGGTCCTGCGCACCGCCATCGACCCGCGCGACCCCGAGTTTGCCGCCAACCGCGATCACATGCGCGGCCTCGTCGAGGAACTGCGCGCGCGCCTCGGCGAGGTGCGCGGGGGCGGCGGCCCGGCGCTCGTCGAGCGCCACCACTCGCGCGGCAAGCTCACCGCGCGCGAGCGCGTCGAGCGGCTGCTCGACCGCGGCACCGCGTTCCTCGAGCTCTCGCCGCTCGCCGAGTGGGGCATGTACGACGGCGACGCCCCCGCCGCGGGGCTCGTCACCGGGATCGGCCGCGTCTGCGGCCGCGAGGTCGTGATCGTCGCGAACGACGCCACCGTGAAGGGCGGCACCTGCTACCCGGTCACCGTGAAGAAGCACATCCCCGCGCAGGAGATCGCCGGGCAGAACCGCCTGCCGTGCATCTACCTCGTCGACTCCGGCGGCGCGTTCCTCCCGCTGCAGGCCGACGTCTTCCCCGACCGCGATCACTTCGGGCGGATCTTCTACAACCAGGCGCGGCTCTCTGCGCAGGGCATCGCGCAGATCTCCGCGGTCATGGGCTCCTCGACCGCCGGCGGCGCCTACGTCCCCGCGATGAGCGACGAGACCGTGATCGTGGGCGGCACCGGCACGATCTTCATCGGCGGGCCGCCACTCGTGAAGGCCGCGACCGGCGAGGAGATCGGCGCCGAGGAGCTCGGCGGCGCGACGGTGCACACGCAGATCTCCGGCGTCGCCGATCACTTCGCCGCGAGCGACGAGGACGCGCTCGCGACCGTGCGCAGCATCGTGGCGAGCCTGGCCCGGCGCGCGCCCGACCTGCCGTGGGATCGCACCCCGCCGGAGCCGCCCGCCCACGACCCCGCCGACCTCTACGGTGTGATCCCGGTGTCGGCGCCGCGGTCGTTCGACGTGCGCGAGGTGATCGCGCGCGTCGTCGACGGCAGCCGCTTCCACGAGTTCAAGCCCGCGTGCGGATCCACGCTCGTCACCGGACTCGCGCGTGTGCACGGCGACCCCGTCGGCGTGATCGCGAACAACGGCGTGCTTTCTCCGAGAGCGCCGTCAAGGGCGCGCACTGGATCGAGCTCTGCGCGCAGCGCAGGGTGCCGCTCGTATTCCTGCAGAACATCACCGGCCTCATGGGTGGCAAACGCTACGAGCACGAGGGGATCGCGAAGCACGGCGCGAAGATGGTGACGGTCGTGGCGACCGCGCAGGTGCCGAAGTTCACGGTGATCCTCGGCGGGTCGTTCGGCGCCGGGAACTACGCGATGGCCGGCCGCGCCTACGAGCCGCGCCTGCTCTGGATGTGGCCGAACGCGCGCATCTCGGTGATATGCGGCGAGCAGGCCGCCAGCGTGCTGCTCACCGTGCGGCTCGACAACCTCCGCGCCTCCGGGCAGACGATGTCGCCCGAGGAACAGGAGGCGTTCATGGCGCCGACGCGCGAGAAGTACGAGGAGGAGGGCAGCGCGTACTACTCCACTGCGCGGCTCTGGGACGACGGCATCCTCGACCCCTCCGACACGCGCGCCGCGCTCGCGCTCGGCCTCTCCGCCGCGATGAACGCGCCGGTCCCCGAGACGCGCTTCGGCGTCTTCCGGATGTGAACGGCGTGCGCGCTGTCGCCTCGCCCGCCGCGTCTCGGGCCGACTCGTGATCCGCTCGCTGCTCGTCGCCAACCGCGGCGAGATCGCGCTGCGCATCTTCCGCACCTGTCGCGCGCTCGGCATCCGCACGGTCGCGGTGTACTCCGACGCCGACCGCGAGGCGCCGCATGCGCGCGCGGCGGACGAGGGCGATCGCGATCGGCCCGGCCCCGCCGCGCGCGAGCTACCTCGACGCCCCCGCGATCGTGGAGGCGGCGCGGCGCGTCGGCGTCGACGCGTTGCACCCCGGGTACGGCTTCCTCTCGGAGAGCTCCGCGCTCGCCGAGACGTGCGCTGCCGCGGGCATCGTCTTCGTCGGCCCCGGTGCCGAGGCGATGCGGCGGCTCGGCGACAAGGCCGCGGCGCGCCGGCTCGCGACCGAGCACGGCGTGCCGCTGCTCCCGGGCGGCGACGTCG
>VGNK01000127.1 GCA_016866055.1 Chloroflexota bacterium
CCGCCCCGCGCCCGACGGAGGGGAGCGTGCGCTTCGAGCCCGCGCTCGGCGGCCGCACCTTCGACCGCCCCGTCGAGGCCGGCGCCTACCCGGCCGGCCCCGATCGCTCCGCGATGTTCGTCACCGAGCAGTCCGGGCTCGTGCTCGTCTTCCACGAGGGCCGCGAGAGCACGCTGATCGACCTGCGCGCGCAGGTGAGCCGCAGCGGCAACGAGGAGGGGCTCCTCTCCGTGGAGCTCGATCCTGCGTTCACGAGCAACGGCCACGTGTGGCTCTACTACTCCGTCGCGGGCGGCCAGCGGCGCACGCGCCTCTCCCGCGTGACGGTCGACCTCGCGCGCGCCCCCTACCGCGCCGACCCCGCGAGCGAGCTCGTCGTGCTCGAGGTGCCGCAGCCGTTCTCGAACCACAACGGCGGCGCCATCCGCTTCGGCCCGGACCGCATGCTCTACCTCGGCCTGGGCGACGGCGGCTCGGGCGGCGACCCCCAGCGCCACGGCCAGAACCTCGGCACGCTCCTCGGCTCCGTGATCCGCATCGACGTCCTCGCGGCGACCCCGGATCGCCCGTACACGGTCCCCGCCGACAACCCCTTCGTGGGCCGTGCCGGGGCGCGTCCCGAGATCTGGGCCTGGGGGCTGCGCAACCCGTGGCGGATGAGCTTCGACCCCGCGACCGGCGTGCTCTGGCTCGGGGACGTCGGCCAGAACGCCTCGGAGGAGGTGAACGTCATCGAGCGCGGCGGCAACTACGGCTGGAACGTGCTGGAGGGCTTCGCGTGCTTCCTGACGCCCGGGTCGTGCGACCGCAGCGGGAAGATCCACCCCGTGGTCGTCTACACGCAGGGGTTCGGGAAGCGCGAATGCTCGATCACGGGCGGCGTGGTCTACCGGGGCTCGGCGGTGCCGGCGCTGCGCGGGCACTACCTCTACGGCGACTTCTGCAGCGGCGCGCTCTGGGCGCTCGACGTCGAGTCGCGTGGCGAGCCCGCACAGCTCGCGACCGGCGTGGGCAGCATCGCCTCGTTCGCGCGCGACGCCGCCGGCGAGGTCTACGTGCTCGCGTTTGGGAAGCCGCTGCTGCGGATCGTCGCGCGCTGATGACGGCGGCTGCACCCGGCGCTCGCGGCTATCATCCCGGCGATGCTGCAGGTCGTCGTCGCGGCGTTCGCGCTCTACCTCGCGGCCACGCTCTGGCTCGGGCGGCGCGCGCTCGCGACGCGCGAGCCAGAGGCGCGGCTGCAGGCCGCGCGACGGCTGCTCGCCGTGGTCTCGCTGGGCGCACCGCTGCTCGCGGCGCTCATCCTCGTGGCCTGGTGAGCCCCGCGTCCGGACGGCGATCCTGGGTGTCCCGGGGCGACTCGGGTGCCGCGGCGCGCCGCGGGGGTGGAGGAGGGTGCGATGACCACGCAGGAGGAGATCGCCGCCGCGGTGCGCGCGGTCGACGAGCGGATCGAGCGGCTGCGGCCGCGCCTGCTCGCGAGGCCCGAGCAGGCGCTCAGCGAGGGGACGTGGCGCGTGCGCGATGCCCTCTCCCACCTCGCCGCGCGCGCCAACGGCGTCGACCGCGTCGTGCAGCGCGCGCGCGCGGCGACGACCAGTGCGCCGGCGCCCACGGCGCCGCGCAGCATCGACGAGATCAACGCCGGCCAGGTCGAGGAGCGGCGCGACCTGAGCGTGTCGCAGCTCCTGGACGAGATCGCCGCCGGCCACGCGGCCGCGATCGAGGCCGTGGGCCGCGTCGACGACGCGACGCTCGCGCAGCGCATCCCGCTGGGGTTCCGCCCGGGCGACGCCGCGGTCGCCGAGCTCATCCTGCGCGGCGGGCCGGGGCACGACCAGTCGCACCTGGACCAGGTCGAGGCAGCGCTCGCCGCAGGTTGACGCTCCACCGCGCCCGCTTCCATACTGGCCGCATGTCGAGCAGGCGCGACCGTCACGACTCGTCCCGCGCTCGTCCCGCCCCCGGCGGGACGGTGACCCACACGCTCCTCGTCCTTACCTAGGCGGCGCGGCCCACAGCCGCGTCGCCCCCGGACCCGCGTGGCGGGCCCTCACGTACACTCCGCGCGGCTTGGCCCCCCGGCCCCCCGCCGCGCGCGGGCGAGCGATCCCGGGAAGACGAGAGCGATGGCCACCGACCCGAGGACCGAGACCGACCGTTACCGTCCCGAGGCGATCGAGCGGCGCTGGCAGCAGCGCTGGGAGGCCGACCGCCTCCACCGCACCCCCGACCGCGTCGAGGGACGTCCGAACCGCTACCACCTGACCATGTTCCCCTACACCTCCGGGGACCTGCACGTCGGGCACTGGTTCGCGATGGCGCCCTCCGACACGCTGGCGCGCTACTTCCGCATGCGCGGGCACAACGTGCTCTTCCCGTTCGGCTTCGACGCCTTCGGCCTCCCCGCGGAGAACGCCGCGATCAAGGGCGGCGCACACCCGAAGGACTGGACCGACGCCAACATCGTGCGCATGCGCGAGCAACTGAAGGGCACCGGCGCGATGTTCGACTGGGAGCGCGAGGTCAACACGAGCGCGCCCGACTACTACCGCTGGACCCAGTGGTGGTTCAACCAGTTCTTCAAGCGCGACCTCGCCTACCGCAGGCGCGCGCCGGCGAACTTCTGCCCGTCGTGCAACACCACACTCGCGAACGAGCAGGTGGTGAACGGCCGCTGCGAGCGCTGCGACACCCCGGTCGAGCAGCGCGATATGGAGCAATGGTTCTTCCGCATCACGAACTACGCAGAGGAGCTGCTGGCAAACGAATCGCTCGAGTGGCCCGAGCACGTCAAGCTGATGCAGCGCAACTGGATCGGCCGCTCCGAGGGCGCCGAGGCCGCGTTCGCGCTCGAGCGGCCGGCCCCCGACGGCACCGCGGAGATCCGCGTTTTCACCACGCGTCCGGACACACTCCACGGCGTGACGTTCATGGTGCTGGCACCGGAGCACGCGCTCGTGGAGCAGATCACCACGGAACCGCAGCGAGCGGCCGTGCGCGCGTACGTCGAGCAGGCACGACGCGCCACCGAGATCGAGCGGCAGTCGACGGAGCGGCCGAAGACCGGCGTCTTCACCGGCGCCTCCTGCGTCAACCACCTGACCGGCGAGCGCGTCCCGATCTGGATCGCGGACTATGCGCTGGCGACCTACGGGACCGGCGCGGTGATGGCGGTGCCCGCGCACGACCAGCGCGACTTCGAGTTCGCGCAGCAGTTCGGGCTGCCGGTCAAGGTCGTGGTCGCACCCGAGGGTTGGAACGGCGAGCCGCTGACCGAGGCGTACGTCGAGCCCGGGACGCTCGTGAACTCGCTCGCCTTCGACGGGCAGCCCTCCGAGAACGGGAAGCGCACGATCACCGCGCACCTGCAGCAGCGCGGCTGGGGCGGGCCCCGCGTGCAGTACCGCCTGCGCGACTGGCTGATCTCGCGCCAGCGCTACTGGGGCGCGCCGATCCCCGTCGTCTACTGCGACCGCTGCGGCACGGTCCTGGTCCCCGACGACCAGCTGCCGGTGGAGCTCCCGTACGACGTCGAGTTCCTCCCCACCGGGCAGTCGCCGCTGTCGCTGTCGGAGTCGTTCGTGCAGACCATCTGCCCCGACTGCGAGGGGCCGGCGCGGCGCGAGACCGACACGATGGACACCTTCATGTGCTCGTCCTGGTACTACATGCGCTACGCCGACCCCGCGAACGCTGCGGCGGCGGTCGGCGAGGCGGCCGCGAAGACGTGGCTCCCGGTCGACCAGTACACGGGGGGCTCCGAGCACGCGGTCATGCACCTGCTCTACTCGCGCTTCTTCTACAAGGTCGCGCGCGACATGGGGCTGGTGCCGGGCGACGAACCGTTCACGCGCTACTACAGCCAGGGCCAGATCCTGGGCCCGGACGGCCGGCGGATGTCGAAGTCGCGCGGCAACGTCGTCGCCCCCGACGCGCAGGTGGCGCAGTGGGGCGCGGACACCTTCCGCGCCTACCTGATGTTCCTGGGGCCGTGGGACCAGGGCGGGCCGTACGACGTCGAGGGGATCGTCGGCGTGCACCGCTGGCTGAACCGCGTCTGGAACGCCGTCACGGATCCCCCGGCCCTGCGCGCGCTGCCCGACGCGGGCGAGACGCGCGAGTTGCGACGGCTGGTGCACGAGACGGGCCTGCGCGTGACGCGCGACCTCGAGGGCTTCCAGTTCAACACGATGATCGCGGCGCTGATGGAGCTGACGAACCACCTGCAGCGCCTGCGCGACGCCGGCGAAGCGGACGAGGCGGCGTGGCGCGAGGCCGTGGAGCGCCTTGTGTTGATGCTCGCGCCGCCGTGCCCGCACGTCGCCGAGGAGCTCTGGGAGCGCGTCGGCGGGGCCTACTCCGTGCACCAGCAGGCCTGGCCCGCGTTCGACGAGACGCAGGCGCGCCGCGCGACCGTGCAGATCGCGGTGCAGGTGAACGGACGCGTACGCGGCCACGTGGAGGTCGCGGCCGACGCGGACGAGGCCGCGGCGCGCGCCGCGGCGGAGGCCGACCCTCGCGTCCAGGAGCGCATCTCGGGGCGGCAGGTCGCGCGGGTCGTCTACGTGCCCGGGCGACTGCTCAACATCGTCGTGCAGTAGGCGCGCGGCGGGGCTCGGTGCGCCAGGCCGCCGTCGCCCCGCTCCGCGATTCCGCGCGCCCCGCGCTCCGCTGGCTCTGGCGCGTCGGCTCGTGCCTCGCGTTCGCGCTCGCCGCGTGCGCCGGCGCGCGCGAGGCGGCCCCCGCCACCGCGTACTCCACGACCGAGCGCGTCCCCACCGGCGACGGCACCTCGCTCGACGCGCGCCTCTTCCAGTCGAACACGCGACGGCTCGCGATCTTCGTGCACGGGTACGGCGGCAGCCAGCGCGACTGGTTCCCCGTCGCGCGTGAGCTCGCGACCTCCGACCAGGCCTCGGCGCTGACGTTCGACTTCCGCGGCTACGGCGCCTCCGACGGGAAGCGCTCCACCGGCACCGAGCTCGTGAGCGACGTGCTCGCCGTCGTCGCGTACGCACGGGCACGCGGGTTCCACCCGATGGTCCTCGTCGGATCCTCGATGGGCGCGAGCGCCGCGATCATCGCCGCGAGCGCCGAGCCCGAGGTCGACGGCGTGATCGCGCTCTCCCCGCCCGCGTCGTTCGGAGAGCTCGACGTGCTGCGCGCGATCGAGCGGCGCCGGCCGGCGATGGCGCTGATCGCGGCGCGCGGCGATCCCTCCGCGGTCGACTCCCTCCAGACGATCGCGCGCCACGCGGGGCTGCCCGCACGGTACGCCCGGCTCGTGGAGGGGAGCGCCCACGGCACCGCGATGCTCGACTCCGTCTCGGGGATCGTCGTGCGGCGACAGATCGACTCGCTGCTGCGGGAGATGTGGGACTCGCCGTAGCGCGGGCTGGCGCTAATCCTCGTCTTCGCGCTGCGTGGGGTCGTCGTCGAGCGGGGGGTTCGCGAAGTCGTCGATCACGTTCGCCCCGCGCTCGCCGCGCTCCCCGCGGACCGCCGGGCTGCGCCGGAGCAGGTTCTCGAGCTCGTCGTCGCGGACGCGCTCCACCCGGCCGCGGCGCAGCGGCACCGGCTCCCGCTCGGCCGTGTCCTGCCCCGCGTCCGCCGCCTCGGGCTGGTCGTCGGCCGCGTCGTCGAAGTCCTCGTCCTCGTCCTCCAGCGCGAGTCCCGCAGAGGCGACCGCGGGAAGCGGCTCGATCCCGCTCTCCGGACCCTCGTGTCGTTCGGGCTCGAGCTGGCGGATCCCGGAGTCGACCGAGCGCACGAACGCCTCCAGTTGGCGGCGCAGGCGGCTCAGCAGCTCGCGCGCGTACTCGTCGGCCGCCTCCATCTGCGCGCGCGCCAGCTGGCGCGACTGGTCGAGCCGGCCCTGGATGTCCTCGTTCGCCTGGCGAATGCGCTCCTCGAGCCGCGCCTCGGCCTGCGCCGAGACCTCCTGCGCGCGGCGCCGCGCGGCCTCCACGACCTCGTGCGCCTCGACGAGGCGCGCGGCCCGCTCCTCCGCGCGGGCGACGATGATCCGCGCCTCCTCCTCAGCCTCGCGCCGGATCTCCTCGCGCCGCAGCACCATCTCCTGCGCCTCGCGCACCTCCTCGGGGATCGCGATCCGCATCTGGTCGATGATGTCGAGCAGCCGTCGCCGGTCGAGGATCGCGCGGTTGCCGATCGGCATCTTCTGGGCGCCGGCGACGAGCTCCTCCAGCCGGTCGACCAGATGCATCAGATCCATCGCATCGCCTCCCCGGGCGTCGCCTAGCGCTGCCCTTCCAACTTGCGGCGCAGCGCGTCGTTCACGCCGGGCGGCACGAGGTCGCTCACGTCGCGGCCGAACCCCGCGAGCTCGCGGATCCGGGACGCGCTGATGAAGAGGTGCTCCACCGCGGTCATCATGAAGACCGACTCGACGTCCCCCGCCATCTTGCGGTTCATCAGCGCCATGTCGAACTCTGCGTGGAAGTCCGTCACCGCGCGCAACCCGCGTACCAGCACGTTCGCCCCGTACTTGCGCGCCGACTCCACGGTGAGGCCCGACAGCACGATCACGCTGACGTTGGGGAGGTGCTTCACCGCTTCGCAGAACAGCTCACTGCGCTCGTCAGTCGTGAAGAGCGTCGAGCGGCTCTCCGCCACGCCGACGATCACGCGTTCGAACACCCTCGAGGCCCGCGTCACGATGTCCAGGTGGCCGTTCGTCACCGGGTCGAATCGGCCCGGGTACATCGCGACGCTCATCCAGCCTCTCCTCGCTCGTCTCGCTCGACAGCTGTTGCCCGGTGCTCGGCCCGGTAGATCGCCACGGCCCCGTCGCCCTGGCGGCGATCGCGCCAGAGCGCGCGACCCGCGAGCGCGGCGGGGGGCGCCTCGCGCGCGGCGTGCTCGACGACGATCGTCGCGGCGTCGGCGAGCGCCCCCGCCACCGTCCGCTCGATCGCGACCCACGAGGCGGCGTCATCATACGGGGGATCGGCCACTACGAGCGTGTACGGGCCATCCTCGGCGGCGCGCCAGCGACCCACACTCGCGTGCACGACGCGGCCGGCCTCGGCGACGCCCGCGCGCGCCAGGTTCTCGCGCACGACCGCGCACGCCCGCGCGTCGCGCTCCACAAACGTGCAGCGCCCCGCCCCGCGCGAGAGCGCCTCGATGCCGAGCGCACCGCTCCCCGCGTAGAGATCGAGCACCGCCTCGAAGTCGACCCCCGCCGCCTCGAGCATCGAGAAGAGCGCCTCGCGCAGGCGGCCCGCCGTGGGCCGCGTCGCGCGCCCGCGCGGCATGCGCAGCGCGATCCCCCGCGCGCGGCCGGCGATCACGCGCATACGCGCGCTCAGTTCCCGCCGCCCGACGGCGCC
>VGNK01000128.1 GCA_016866055.1 Chloroflexota bacterium
CCGAGCGCCCCGAGCGCGCCCTCGCGACCGTGGGCGACCACGAGCGCGACGGCGCCGGCGGCGACCGCGGCCGCGGCGAAGTCGTGACCGTCGAAGCGCTCTCCGGGGATGCAGACGAACAGGTCACCCGCGCCCACCGCGCGCGAGTCGTGCTGCACCGCGTACACGGCGGGGAGGTCGGCGATGGCGACGCTCGGCCGCGACTCGGGCGGGAGCCCCTCGCGCCAGTTGCCGGCGGCCGCGCGCTCACTCATCGGCGGCGATCCTAGGCGGCCGGTGTGCTCCGCGCCCGGGGGAGCGGGGTTCGACCGGGGCGCGTCGCCCGGCGTCGCGGGGCGCTTGCCGCGGACGGGAGCGCTGGAGAAAATACCGTGCACACCCCACGGCGAGCGCCGGGGGCAGCCGACGGAAGGCGGGCAGATTGATCGAGCTCACGGATGAGATACGCGAGGCGCTGAGCAAGGCGCTCTCTGACCGCGCGCCGGTGGTCGTCTCCTACGTCGACGCCGGCGGACAGCCGCACCTCTCGTTCCGCGGCACCGCGCAGGTCCTCAACAAGGAACAGCTCGCGATCTGGGTCCGCAACCCGGAGGGCGGGATCGTGGGGGCGGTGGCGCACAACCCCCGGATCGCGCTCCTGTACCGCAACGCGGAGACCCGCCTGTCATGGCAGTTCCTGGGCCGCGGCGCCATCGTCGACGACCCGACCGTGCGCGCCACGGTGTACGACCACTCACCCGAGGTCGAGCGGAACCAGGACCCGGAGCGCAAGGGCAAGGCGCTCGTGATCGACGTCGACCAGGTGATCCAGCGCGGCCAGGTGGTCATGCGGCGCTGAGCGCGCTCGACGCCGGAGGGCGGCCCGGGCAGCCAGGGGGCCTGTAAGCCGAATTCTGTACCGCGCCCCCCGCCCACGGGGGCGCGGCGGCGGCCATCCATCTAGGACGGCGGTTGCCCGCCGCCTCGAGCGACCTACCCGGGAGCAGGGCCGGACGTCCCCGTCGCGCTCCCCTATTTGGTCTTGCTCCGGGTGGGGTTTGCCCAGCCGCCCCGTCTCCGGGACGCTGGTGCGCTCTTACCGCACCATTTCACCCTTGTCGGGAGGTCCGAGGACCGCTCGACGGTATGTTTCTGTGGCACTTTCCGTCGGCTCGCGCCGCCCGGCCGTTAGCCGGCACCCTGTCCGGAGGAGTTCGGACTTTCCTCCCATCGCCCGCACGAGGCGGGCGGCGGGCGGCCACCCGGCCCCCTGGCACTCCCATGGTACTGCGCGCGGACGGCGCGGACGGCGCGGACGGCGCGGACGCGCACCGGCGCGCGACCACCCCGGAAGATCTCAACGCAGGTCCGGAGTGAGCAGCTCGAGCAACTCGCCCACGAGGTGGCTGTGCTCGACCTCGTGACGCAGCGGCAGCGAGGCGTTCACGCGGTAGCGGTTGCGCCGCCCCACCCGCTCGCGCGTGACGTAGTTCGCCTGCACGAGATCCGCGAGGATCGCCTGCGCCGCCCGCTCGGTGATGCCCACGCGGTCCGCGGCGTCCTTCAGTCGGATCTCCGGGTCGCGGGCGATGCAGATGAGGACGTGGGCGTGGTTCGTCAGGAACGTCCAGCGCCGATCGCGCTCCGGCTCCCGCGAGGCGGCGCCCTCCGGGGACGACGAGTCAGTCACGAGCGGCCTCCCGCGGCTGCGCGTCCTCGTTCTGCAGCCGCGTGTCGGCCTCGCGGCTGCGCTCTGCCATGCGCGACTGGTAGGCCGCCATCGCCTCCGCGAGCCGCGCGTCGCGGGTCGCGAGGATCCTGACCGCGAGCAGCCCCGCGTTCGTCGCGTTCCCGATCGCCACCGTCGCCACGGGGACGCCCGACGGCATCTGCACGATCGAGAGCAGCGAGTCGAGCCCGTCGAGGCCCGAGAGCGGCACGGGCACGCCGATCACCGGGAGCGTCGTCACCGCGGCGAGCATCCCGGGGAGGTGCGCCGCTCCGCCGGCGCCGGCGATCAGCACGGCGAGCCCCCGACCGGCAGCCGCTCGCGCGTAGTCGAGCATCTCCTGCGAGCGCCGATGGGCGGAGAGCACGCGCACCTCGCGCGGCACCCCAAACTCGGACAGCACGTCGGCCGCCCCCCGCATGACGGGCCAGTCCGAGTCGCTCCCCATCAGCACCCCGACGAGCGGCTCCCCGATCGCGCGCGCGCCCATCAGCCCCCCTTCCCCGCGGTGAGGATCGCGACCGCGCGGTTCGCCCGCTCGCGCGCGTCGTCGCTGCGGTCGCCGACCACCGTCACGTGCCCGAGCTTCCGGCCCGGCCGCGCCGACTTCCCGTACAGGTGCACCCGCGCCCCCGGAACCGCCAGCGCCGCGGCGAGCGCCGCGTGCGGGTCCCCGCCGTGCGCGGCGCCGACGACGTTCACCGTCGCCACCGCCGGTGCCGCGAGGTCGGGCACGCCGAGGGGCCAGTCCAGCACCGCGCGCAGGTGGTTCTCGAACTGCGAGGTCGCCGCACCCTCGATTGTCCAGTGACCGGAGTTGTGCGGCCGCAGCGCCAGCTCGTTCACGAGCAGCCCCTCCGCCGTCTCGAACAGCTCCACGGCGAGGATCCCCACCGCCCCGATCGCCTCGGCGATGCGCCCCGCGAGCGCCGCCGCCTCGCGCGCAACCCCCGGCGCGACGGGCGCCGGCACGAGCAGCTCGCGGCACATCCCGTCGCGCTGCACGGTCTCGACGACCGCGTAAGTCACCGACTCGCCCGACGGCCGCCGCGCCACCAGCGCGGCCAGCTCCCGCACGATCGCGACGTGCTGCTCGACGAGCAGCTGCGTCCCCGCCCCCGCGGCCTCACGCCGGAGCCGCTCGCCGGCCGCCGCGTCGGCGAGCACCCAGACCCCGCGACCGTCGTAGCCCCCTCGCACCGCCTTCGCCACCACCGGCCACCCGTGCTCGCGTCCGAACGCCTCGATGTCGCCCGGCCCCTCCACGGCGCGGAACGCCGGCACCGGCAGCCCGAGCCCCGCCAGCCCGACGCGCTGATGAAGCTTGTCTTGCGCGTAGAGCTTCGCCCCGGACGGCGGCCGCAGCACGTGCCCGGCGGCCTCCAGCGCCCGCAGCACCTGCGGGGGCACGAGCTCGTCGTCGAACGTGACCACGTCACAGCCCGCGGCGAAGCGCTCGAGCACCTCCCGCGTGAAGACCGGTGCCACCTCGACGCCCGGCGTGACCATGGCGGCGCTGTCATCGGGGCGCTGCGAGAGCAGGCGCACGGGTACGTCCAGGGAGATCGCCGCCTGGACCGTCATGCGGGCAAGCTGTCCCGCGCTGACGATGCCGACGACCGGCACGGCGCCGCTCAAGGAGCCCGTACGTACGCTGCGCAGTTCGTACTTTCGCATTCGCAATTCACGCCGGGTCCTGCCGGGGAGTGACCGTGCCGCTGCAGCTCGTCGCCGCCAACTTGCTCTCGCCCGCGCTCTGCTTCTTCTTCCTGGGGATCGCCGCCACGCGGGTGCGTCGCGACCTCGCGGTGCCCGAGCAGCTGGGGCGGGCGCTCGCGCTGTACCTGCTGCTCGCGATCGGCGTCAAGGGCGGCGCGCAGCTGCGCGCGGAGGGTATCTCCCCGGCGCTGGCGGCGGGGCTCGTCGCTGCGGTCGGGCTCGGGGTGCTGCTGCCCCTGCTCGCCTATTCGGCGTTGCGCGCGGGCTTGCGTCTGCGCCAGGTCGACGCGGCCGCGATCGCGGCGCACTACGGCTCGGTCAGCGTCGTGACGTTCGTGGCCGCGACGGCGTTCCTCGCCGCGCTCGGGGTCTCGTTCGAGGGGTTCATGGTCGCGTTGCTGGCGGTCATGGAGGTGCCCGCCATCCTCGTCGGCATCGCGCTCGCGCGGCGGAGCGAGGCGGGTGGGATGCGGCACGCGGTGCACGGCGCGCTCACGAGCAGCAGCGTGCTCCTGCTCGTCGGGGCGATGGCGGTCGGCGTGCTGACCGGCCAGCGGGGGCTGCGCGACCTTCACGGGTTCATCGTCGCGCCGTTCATGGGCGCGCTTGCGGTCTTCCTGCTCGACATGGGGCTGGTGGCCGCGCGGCGGCTCGGCGACCTGCGCGCGCTCGGGGTACCGGCGGTGCTGTTCGGGCTCACGATGCCGCTCGTCGGCGGCGCGTTCGGGCTGCTCACGGGCGCCGGCATCGGCCTCTCGGTGGGCGGGACGACGCTGCTCGCGGTGCTCGCGGCCGGCGCCTCGTACGTCGCGGCGCCTGCGGCGATCCGCCAGGCGCTGCCCGAGGCGAACCCCACGCTCTACCTCGGGCTCTCGCTCGGCGTGACGTTCCCCTTCAACCTCAGCATCGGCATCCCACTCTACTACGCGGCCGCGCGCGTCCTGGCCGGCTGAGCGCGCGTCCGGCGGGCGCGGCCTCATCCGCCGCTCCCGTCGCGTGGCATCACCTGCAGGTCGTCGGCCGGGAGCTCGACCACCCAGCGGCCGACCGAGGCCACGCGCAGCACCTCGTACGGGCGCGCAGCGACTTCGGCGAGCACGCGCGGACCCGCGCCCTCCGGCGCGAGCGTCAGCGTGTGCGTGTTCCCGAACGCCAGGTCCTCGACGACGTTCGCCACGAAGCAGTTCTCGGGGATCGCGCCGTCGGGGTCGAAGCGCCGGAGGTTGCAGCGCTCCGCGCGGATGCCGACGTCGACGGCGCCGCGCAGCCGGCTGTCCGGCGGCGTGCGCAGCGAGAGCCCGCGCACGATCACCTCGCCGCTGCGCGCCTCGCCCTCCCAGAGGTTGCGCACCCCGGTGAGCTCGGCGACGCGGCGCGAGCGCGGGCGCCGGAAGACGCGGTCGCGCGCGTCGAGCTGGAGGATGCGGCCGCCGTCCATCACCGCGATGCGGTCGGCGAGCAGGTGCGCCTCCCGCAGGTCGTGCGTCACGAAGAGGATCGGCAGCGCGAGCTCGCGCTGCAGGCGGAGCAGCTCGCGGCGCAGACCCTCGCGCAGCGCCTCGTCCAGCGCCGAGAACGGCTCGTCGAGCAGCAGCACGTCGGTGGGGCGCACGAGCGCCCGCGCGAGCGCCACGCGCTGCTGCTGGCCGCCGGAGAGCTGCTGCGGGCGGCGCGCGTCGAGCCCCTCCACCTCGAGCAGGTGCCGCAGCTCCGCCCAGCGCCGCGCTGCCTCCGCGCTGCGCTCGACCCCGATCAGCACGTTGCCGCGCACGTCGAGGTGTGGAAAGAGCGCCGCGTCCTGCACCACGTACCCCACGCGCCGGCGCTGCGGCGGGAGATCGATCCCCTCCGCGCGGTCGAAGACGACCCGGCCGTCGACGGCGATCCGCCCCCGCGCCGGGCGCACGAGCCCCGCCACCGCGCGCAGCGTGATCGTCTTCCCGGCGCCCGAGTGCCCGTAGAGCACGAGCAGTTCGTCGCCCGCCTCGAGCGCGACCTCGTACTCGAAGCCCCCCGCGCGCCCGCCGATCGCGACCTCGACGCTCACCGGTAGGCCCCCGGCGCGTTCGTGTAGCGGTGGATGAGCAGCAGGAGCGCGAGCGCGAAGCCGACGAGGATCACGGAGATCGAGACCGCGCCCGCCAGCCCGGCCGGCGACTCGAACGCCGCCACGATCGCGAGCGGCATCGTCTGCGTGCGTCCGGGGAGCGAGCCGGCGAAGAGCAGCGTGGCCCCGAGCTCGCCGAGCGCGCGCGACCAGCAGAGCACCGCGCCGCCGGCGAGCGATGGCCAAACGAGCGGCAGCGTCACCCGCCGGAAGGTCGTCCACGGCGAGAGCCCGAGCGTGTAGGCGAGGCCCGCGAAGCGCGGGTCGGCGGCGGCGAAGCCGGCGTAGGCCGAGCGCAGGTAGTAGGGCCCGGCGACGAAGAGCTGCGCCATCACGACCGCGGCGGTCGTGAACGAGAGCGAGATGCCGGCGCCGTCGAGCGGCTCGCCGAGGTAGCCCCGCCGCCCGAAGACCGTGAGCAGCGCGATCCCCGAGACGACCGGCGGCAGCACGAGCGGGAGGTCGAGCAGCGTCGCGGCCACGCGCGCCCACCCCGAGCGCGCCGTCGCGAGCACGAACGCGAGCGGCGTGCCGAGCAACACCGCGAGCAGGAGCGCGAGCGTCGCGGTCAGGACGGAGAGTCGCAGCGCCGTCCAGGTCGCGGAGGAGCGCAGCTCCGCCCCGACGTCACCGTCGGTGAGCGCGCGGAGCAGCAGCCCCAGCAGCGGCAGCACGAAGAAGAGCGCGAAGAGCGCCGGGGCGATTACCCACGCGCGGCGTACCACGCCCGGCGCAGCGCGGGCCCGCGCACGCCACCCGCGCCCCGCGTGCTGCGGCGCCGCGCTCACCGCGGCACCGCCCCGGCCTGCGCGGCCGGCACGAAGCCGGCCGCCGCGAACGCGCGCTGCGCCTCCGCGCCGAGCAGGTAGTCGAAGAGCGCCGCCGCCCCCGGCGAGGCGTCCCGCAGCTCGACCAGCACGTAGCGGTTGGCGAGCCCCGCGACCGCGGGCGGGAGCGGGAGCGCGCGCGCGCGGCGCGCCGCGGCCAGGTCGGTCTGGTAGACGAACGCCGCGTCGGCCTCCCCGAGCTCGACGCGCGAGAGCACGACGCGCACGCTCGGGTCCTCGGTGACGACGTTCGCGCGGAGGCCGCGCGCGACCTCGGGCGCGAGCGCGTCGAAGAGCTGCCGGGTGAGCGCGCCCACCGGCACCTCGGGCGCGCCCACCGCGATGCGCACGCCCGGCCGCGCCAGATCGTCGATCCGGGAAGCGGTCGAGCCCTCGCGGACGGCCACCGCGAGGCGGTTCTCGAGCAGCGTCGCCGAGCGGGCCACCCGCCCGCTGGCGCGCAGCCGCTCCGCCTGCGCCTCGTTCGCCGAGAGGAAGAGGTCGGCGGGCGCGCCCTCGAGGATCTGGGTCGCAAGCGTCTGCGATCCCCCGTACTGGAAGACGAGCCGTGGCGCGCCCGCGCCCGTGCGGTGGCCGGCCACGGCCGCCGGGAGGACGTCCTGCAGCGAGGAGGCGGCGAAGACGCGGACGGCGCCGTCGTCGTCGTCGCAGCCCGCGGCCAGCACGGCGGCCGCCGCGAACAGCGCGAGGGCGCATCGCACGCGCGCGTTCACGGGCGGAGCGTACCGGGCGAGCGGTCTAGCGTCCGTCGCCGCGCCGAGCGCGGCACGCGTTCACGCTCAGCCGGCGAGCGCGACGCGCACGCCGTCGTCGCTCACGAGCACCTCACGCACGACCTCGAGCAACAGCGCTCGTCGTTCGGCGTCGTCGAGCGACCCCCAGCGCCCGGCGAGGCGGCGCCGCGCCTCCGCGCGGGCGTCGGCGGTGGCCGCGGCGGGGGCGCCGGGCGCGCCGGA
>VGNK01000129.1 GCA_016866055.1 Chloroflexota bacterium
GACGCGGTCCCCGGCGAGCCGCGCGAAGGGCGGCGCCACCGCGAGGCGGCGCTAGCGGCCCCGGGCCGCCCCTCGGTGCCGCGAGCCGCGCGAGCGCGCTCGGTCCCTCGGGCGCGCGCCCGCGCCTCGCGACGCGAGCGCGACGTCGTCGTGATCGGCGGCGGGCCGGGGGGGAGCACCACCGCCACGCTGCTCGCTGCCAACGGGCTCGACGTCCTGCTGCTCGAACGCGAGCGCTTCCCCCGCGACCACGTCGGCGAGTCGCTGCTCCCCGCGACGATGCCCGTGCTCGAGGCCCTCGGCGTGCGCGAGGCCGTGGAGGCCGCTGGCTTCCTGAAGAAGTGGGGCGCCACCATGGTCTGGGGCTCACATCCCGAGCCCTGGAGCTGGTACTTCCGCGAGACGAACCGGCGCCATCCGCACGCCTTCCAGGTCACGCGCCCGCAGTTCGACCAGATCCTGCTCGAGAACTCGCGGGCCCGCGGCGTCGACGTGCGCGAGGGCCACCGTGTGCTCGAGGTGCTGTTCGACGGCGGCCGCGCGACCGGCGTCCGCTACCACGACGGCGACGGCGCGGAGTCGACCGTGCGCGCCCGGTTCGTCGTCGACGCGAGCGGCCAGAACGCGCTGCTGGGGCACGCGCTGGACCTGCGCCGCTGGGATCCGTTCTTCCGCAACCTCGCCGTCTACGGCTACTTCGCGAACGCCCGCCGGTTGCCGGACCCGGACGCGACGAACATCCTGGTCGAGGCCCACGCCGACGGCTGGTGCTGGACGATCCCCCTGCACACCGGAGTGTCCAGCGTCGGCGCAGTGCTCGACGCCGAGCGCGCGCAGCCGCGGCTCGAGGCGGTGGGGGTGCGCGGCGCGTTCGAGGCGGTCGTGCGTGCCGCGCCGCACACCGCGGCGCTGCTCGAGCACGCAGAGCTGGTGGCTGGCCCCTTCGTCGTGAAGGACTGGTCGTACGTCTCCGACGAGGTCGTGGGCGAGGGCTACATCCTGGTGGGCGACGCCGCGTGCTTCGTCGATCCGCTCTTCTCGTCCGGCGTGCACCTCGCGATGAGCGCGGGGTTGCTTGCCGCGGCCTACGTGACGGCGGCGCTCAAGGACGACGGCCTGCGCGAGGCGGCGGCGCCGGTCTACAAGACGCTCTACTACACGCAGTACCGCCACTTCCACCAGCTCGCGAAGCTCTTCTACTCGAGCAACCGCACCGCGGACTCGTACTTCTGGGAGGCGCGCCGGCTCGTCGGCGACGTCGCGTTCACGCCGCGGCAGGCGTTCATCACGGCGGTGGCCGGACAGCCGCCGCAGGGCTACGAGCGCGTCGTGCTCGACCGGGGCATCGTGCCGCAGTCGTTCGCGGAGAGCGTGCGAGCGGTCGAGGGGCGTCGGGCGGAGCGCGACGCTGCCGTCCAGGCCGCCGGCGGCGCGCTCCTCGAGGCGCGGCCGACGGTCGTGCGCGACGCGCGCGTGGTGCGCCAGCCGGTGCTGGAGGGCGTCGAGTTCGTGTGGGGGCAGGCGCTCGTCACGGATTCGCGCCCGGAGGGCACGCCGTGCAGCCCGCTCGTCGTCGAGTTGCTGCGTCGCTTCGACGGCCGCACCTCGCTGCGCACGGCGATCCGCGCGCTCGCGACGGCGTTCGGCCTCGACCCCGCGACCGTGGAGGAGGCCGCGCGGGCCGCCGTGCGCATCCTCTACGTGGACGGCGCGATCGAGGAGCTGCGCGGCCTGCCGGAGCCCGCCGGCTAGCTGCCGCGAGGGTCGCGCACTGGCACGACGGCGCGGGCCGCGCGTCGCTCTCAGGGGCCGCTCGCGGCGCGCGCGTGGGGCGCGCGCCGCCTACGATCGTAGGCGCCTCCGCCTGCCCGCTCGCGCCCTGGAGCCGCCGGATGACCGACGCCTCGGGCCACGCCGACGTCTACACGCACGGTCACCACCGCTCGGTGGTGGGGCAGCACGCGCGTCGCACGGCCGAGCACGACGCGGCGTTCCTGCTCCCGCGCCTCCGAACGGGGATGCGGCTGCTCGACGCCGGCTGCGGCCCCGGCACCATCACGGTCGGCCTCGCGCGTGCGGTCGCGCCCGGCGACGTGGTCGGCGTCGACGTCTCGGAGGCCGTGCTGGCGCTCGCCCGCGAGCACGCGCGCGAGGCGGGGACGGGTCACGTGCGCTTCGAGGCGCACAGCGTCTACGCGCTCCCGTGGGAGGCGGGGGCGTTCGACGTCGCCTACGCCCACCAGCTCCTCCAGCACCTCTCGCGCCCGGTCGACGCGCTGCGCGAGCTGCGGCGGGTGCTCGTCCCCGGCGGCCTCGTCGCGGTGCGCGACGCCGACTACGGCACGTTCTCAGCGTGGCCGCCGTTCGAGGAGCTGTCGCGCTTCCTCGAGGTCTACCACCGCGTCGCCGCGCGCAACGGCGCCGACGCCGACGCCGGGCGTCGTGTCCCCGGCTGGCTGCGCGAGGCCGGCTTCGAGGCGATCGAACTCTTCCCAACGGTGCAGCTGTACGCGGATGCCGCGTCGGTGGCGAACTGGGGCACCTCGTGGGCGGAGCGGGTCGTCCACTCGAGCCTCGCCGCGCAGGCGGTGCGCTACGCGCTTGCGACGCCCGGCGAGCTCGAGGCGATCGCCGAGGGGTGGCGGGCGTGGGTCCGGACGGACGGGGCGCTGTTCATGTTCGTGCAGATGGCCGCGATCGGCCGCGCGCCCGGCGGCTAGCTCGTCTCGGGCTCCGACAGCAGCATCCGCAGCTCGCCGAGCGAGAACGGCTTCGGGAGCACGGCGTCGACCTCGAGCGACTTCAGCCGGGCCACCGTCACGCGGTCGGTGAGCGCGCTGATCGCGATCACGCGCGGCGGCCGGAGATCGGGACGCTCGGTGCGCAGCGTCTCGAGGACGCTGAAGCCGTCGACCCCGGGCATGAGCAGGTCGACGAGCAGCACCTCGGGGTGGAAGCGCTCCAGCTCCGCCAGGCCCGCGCTGCCGTCGGCGGCGACCCGCACGGGGTAGCCGGAGACCTCGCAGAACGTGCGGATGATCTCCCGCAGGTCGTCGTTGTCGTCGATCACGAGGACACGAGGGGTGCGCGTTTTCGTGACCAGCTTAGGCCGATTCCACGAGCCGCCCGCGGCGGCCGCCGGTGCCGAGCTCGCGGATCTCGGCGGGGTCGAGCGTGAAGAAGCTGGTGCCCACGCCGAGCTCGCTCTCGACCCAGACCTCGCCTCCGTGCAGCTCGATGAGCGACTTCACGATGTAGAGCCCGAGCCCGGTGCCGGAGGCGAGGCCACGGTCCTCCGCGGAGCCGCGCTCGTACGGGGAGAAGAGCAGCTTGATGTCGTCCTCGCGGATGCCGACGCCGGGGTCGCGGACCGCGACGACGACCTTGCCGCCGGCCGCGCCTGCGCACTGCACCACGATCGCGCCGCCGTCGGGCGAGTACTTGATCGCGTTGTCGAGGAGGTTGTGGAAGACCTCGGAGATCTTGTCGCGGTCGGCGCGCACCCCGCGAGCGTCGGCGTCGAACTGCACGTCGCAGTGGTGCCCGTTCGCGGCCGGCGCGAGGTCCGCCGTCACCCGCCGCGCGAGCTCGGCGAGGTCGAAGTCCTGGCGGTCGACGCTGATCCAGCCCGGCTCGATCTGCGAGAGGTTCAGCAACGTGTTGATCGTGCTGCGCAGGCGCAGCGCCTGCGAGTGCACGATGTTCAGCCAGCGCGAGTGCGTGGCGGGCTCCTCGGGGGGCGTCTCGAGCAGCAGCTCGGACGAGGTGAGGATGCCGGTGACCTGACCCCCTGAAACGGATCCAGCACGAGCGTGAGAATCGTGCTGGTTGGTCTTGCCCCCGGATCTATACCAGCCGCTATGCGACTTTTTCGGGTGTCCGGGTCTTGGCGAACTCCTGCGGGGTCAGGTCACCCAGCGCTGAATGAGGTCGCTGCTCGTTGTACTCCTTCCTCCAGGCCTCGGTGCGTTCGCGGGCGTCGGCCAGCGACAAGAACCACGAGGCGTTGAGCAGCTCCTGGCGGAGCCGCGCATTGAACGACTCGATGTAGGCGTTATCGGTGGGCTTCGCTGGGCGCGAGAAGTCCAGCGTGACGCCGTGGAAGTAGGCCCACTGGTCGAGCATCCGGCCGGCGAACTCCGGCCCGTTGTCGCAGCGGATGGTCTGCGGCCGGCCACGCTCGCGCACGAGACGGTCGAGCACCTCGACCACGTGGGCGGCGCGGAACTGCGCTCTCGGCAGGATCGCGAGCGACTCGCGACTGAAGCAGTCCACGACGGCGAACAGGCGGATGCGCTGGCCGTCGAACAGCGTGTCGGAGAGGAAGTCCATCGCCCAACTCTGGTTCGTGGCGGCGAGCTCGGGCCGCGCCGTGCGGTACTGCGGGGCGCGTCGCCGCCGCGGCGTGCGGGCGCGGATCGCCAGTCCCTCGTCCCGGTACAGCCGGTAGATGCGCTTGTGGTTCACGGCCCAGCCCTCCCGCCGCAGCAGCACGTGGATGCGCCGGTAGCCGTAGCGCACCCGCGTCTGGGCGAGCTCACTGACCCTGAGGCGCAGCGCCTGCTGCGGGTCGGCCTGCGAGCGGTAGCGGCAGCTGGCCCGGCTCGCGCCCGTCACGCGACAGGCGCGGCGCTCGGAGACCGCGTACGCCGTCTGCAGGTAGGTCACCGTCTCGCGGCGGCGGGAGGGCGTGGTCATTTACGGCGGACGACGTCCTGCAGCATCGCCTTGTCGAGCGTGAGGTCGGCGACGACCTGCTTGAGCCGGCGGTTCTCCTCCTCGAGCTGCTTGAGCCGGCGGATCTCGGCGATGCCGAGCCCGGCGTACTGCTTCTTCCAGCGGTAGAACGTCGCCTCGGCGACGCCGAGCTTGCGGCAGAGCTCGGGGACGGCCGTGCCCGCCTCCGCCTGCCTCAGCGCGAAACCGATCTGTTCCTCCGTGTACCGGCGCCTGGGCATGGGCCTCTCCCTCCTCGGTGAGAGTGCCCGAAAACTCGCATTGCCGGTGGATCAGGATCCGGGGGCAAGACCACCAGCACGATTCTCACGCTCGTGCTGGATCCGTTTCAGGGGGTCAGGTCAGGGCGGGATGGTCGGCGAGCGCACCCGAGCGCCGCCCGCGGCGCGTCACACTGCTCGAGGGGACGTCCGCGAACGCGAGGCGCCCGCCGCTCCGGGGGTCGCGACTGTTGGGGCGACGACCGCCCGCGAGCCCCCGACTCCGGCGCGGGAGACGCTCAGGTGGTCCGGGGTGGTGGCGCATACGGGATTCGAACCCGTGGTTTCCGCCTTGAGAGGGCGGCGTCCTGGGCCGCTAGACGAATGCGCCACCGGGACGGCCATCGTACGGGCGGTCGGCGCTCGCGCTCAAGCCGCGCTCTGCTCACCGCGCATCCGCCGCTGCGGTAGCATCCCGCGGTCCGGCGCGGGAGGGAGGGCCTCATGCACCTCGACGTGATGATCGAGGAGCAGGAAGACCTCAACTGGGACCTCTGGCGACGCATCATCCGCGCGACCGAGGACCTCGGCGTCGAGTCGCTCTAGCGCTCCGATCACTTCTTCTCGCTGTCCGGCCCACGCACGCGCGACGCCCTGGAGACGTTCGTCTCGTTCGTGCTCGTCGCGACGGAGAGCCGGCGCATCCGCTTCGGGCCGCTCGTCTGCTCGAAGACGTTCCGCCACCCCTCGCTGCTCGCGCGGATGGCCACGCAGGTCGACCGGCTCTCGGGCAGCCGCTTCATCATGGGCTTCGGCGCGGGCTGGAACGTCCCCGAGCACGAGGCGTTCGGCCTCCCCTTCCTCCCCCCCTGAAGGAGGGCATGGACCGGCCCGAGGAGGCGATCCCGGTCGCGAAGGCGCTCTGGTCGAGCGAGCCCGCCACGTTCCAGGGCAGGCACTACCGGCTCCAGGACGCGGACTGCCACCCCAAGCCCGCGCAGCGCCCGCTGCCGGTGCTCGTCGGCGGCGGCGGCGAGAGGCGCACGCTCCGCATCGCGGCGAAGTACGCCGACGAGTGGAACGGCACGGGAATGACCGCCGAGATCTACCGGCAGAAGCGCGCGGGGCTCGAGCGGCACTGCGCCGCGGTCGGCCGCGACCCTGCTGCGGTCCGGCACTCGCAGATGTCGACGTTCGTGATCGGGCGCGACGCCGCCGCGGTCAACGCGCACTTCGTGCGCATCGCGGAGAAGCTGCCGACGCTGCAGCGGCAGGAGCCCGCGCAGGCGATGGAGGCGATGCGCGCGCGGCTGGCTCATCGGGTCGCCGGCGCAGATCGTCGAGGAGATCGGCCGCCGCGAGGAGGCGGGGCGCTCGCGGATCATGCTGCAGCACCACGCGAACGCGGACTTCGCGCCGCTCGAGCTGCTCGCGTCCGAGGTGCTGCCGCAGGTGCAGCGCTAGCGTGGCCCGCCGGGCTCGCCGGAGGCGGGGTAGCGCAGGCGCGCGCGATCGCTCGGCCCGAACAGTGGCTCGAAGGCGATCCCAGCGCGCGCATAGACGCCGGGCGGGATGCCGAGATCCTGCAGCCAGAGCTCGCCCGCGCTCTCCGGGTTCAGGCCGCGCTTGGGCAGCGCGAGCGTGAGCGTGCGGTGCGCGCGCACCGCGGCGCCCGGCGTGCGCCCGCTGTCGGCGTCGACGCCGGAGGGGACGTCGAGCGAGAGCACGGGGGTGCCGGAGCCGTTCGCCGCGCGGATCAGCGCCATCTGCGCCGCGCGGGGCTCCCCCTCGAGCCCGTAGCCGATCACCGCGTCGATGACGAGATCGGCGCTGGCGGCGTCGAACGCCTCGGACCATCGGATCACGCGCGCCGGCGACTCGCCGAGCGCGAGGAACTGCTGGCCGAGTGTGCCGTCCGCCTGCGCCGGCGCGCGCACCGTCACGACGAGCACGCGCAGCCCCCGGTTCGCCAGGTGGCGCGCCGCGCAGATCCCGCCGCCCCCGTTGCCGCCGGTGCCGGCGAGCACGATCACGCGCGCGCCCGGCCACGCCGCGCCGAGCATCTCGAGCGCCGTCAGCGCGAGCCCCATGCCGGCGTGCTCCATCATCTGCAGCAGGCCCGGCCCGGTCTGCTCGGCCGCGACGCGGTCGATCTCGCGCATCTCGGCGACCGAGACGGCGGGCACGGGGAGCCCCGCCTCGGTGTGGAAGAGCGCCCGCGCGACGCGCGTCATCGCGGGCCGCGCCCGGCGCTCGCGTGCGCCACCGGCGTCCCCGGGTCCACCCGTCGCGCCTCCTCCGCCGGCCCGTGCCGGTCTCGGCCGAGAGCATACGAGGGTCGCGGGGGGCCGCCGCACGGGTGCCGCGCGGGCACCCG
>VGNK01000130.1 GCA_016866055.1 Chloroflexota bacterium
GCTCAGATCGCGCCGCGGGGCCGGCGAAGCGCGGGTCGTGCGCGAGGTCGTCGCGCCCCGCCGCGGCGCAGAGCCGGTCGAACGCGCCGGGCTCCTCCGCCGCGAGGAAGACCCAGCCCTCGGCCGCCTCGTAGAGCCGGTAGAGCGCGCCGAGCCCGAGCACCTCGGCGTCGACCGCGCGGCGCGGCGGCTTCCCCGCGTAGTCGATCGCGTCGTCGTGGTTCGCGTAGACGTTTGCGGCGAGCATGTTCACGAAGACGCGCTGCCCGATGCCCTGCCGGCGCACGGCGGTAACGCCGAGCAGCACGGCCGTCGCGATCGCCATCGAGGTGTTCGGGTCGGGGTTCACCTCGTTCGCGCGCATCAGCCAGCGCGCGGCCTCGCGGAGCTCCTCGAGCGACGCGCACGCCGTGGGCGGCATCCCCGCGCCGGCCTGGTGCAGCGCGCCGCCGGCGAAGGCGCCGGCGATCGGGTGCGCGCAGGGCCGGTGCGCCCCCGGGGCGCGCGCGCCGTAGCCGTTCGCCGACACCCACACGATGCGGGGGTTGAGCGCGCGCGCGTCCTCGTAGCCGATCCCGAGCCGCTCGGGCACGCCGGGCCGGTAGTTGTGCAGCACGACGTCGGCGGTCGGGAGCAGCCGGCGTATGACCTCCCGCCCGTCGGGCGACTTGAGGTCGACGCAGATGCTCTCCTTGCCGACGTTGTACTTCACCGCGCCGAGCCCGGCCGCCAGCGCCCCGCCGACGCGGCGGCCCGGGTCGCCGCCGATCGGCTCGACCTTGATCACCCGCGCGCCGAGGTCGGCGAGCAGGCCCGCGGCGAGCGGGGTCGCGATGATCGTCGCGAATTCCAGGATCGTGACCCCGTCGAGCGGTGCCCGCGCGCCGCCGTCCGCCGCGCCCGCCACGGCTGGCACGGGGGCGGCGCGCGCCGGCCACGGCGACGCGAGCACCTCCGCGGTGTGCTCGCCCACTTCCGGCTCCACGCGGTCGACGCGCGCCGGCGTCGCCGCGAGGTGCGCGATCGGCCCGACCGCGTGTACGCGCCCGAGCCGCGGGTGGTCGACCTCGACGACGTCGCCGTTCGCCACGAGCTCGACGTTCCCGAGCGCGTCGCGCGTGCTCGCGAACGGCTCGGCGGCGACGTTGCCGTTCGCGCGGAAGCGCGCCATCCACTCGTCGGCGGTCTCCTCGCGCATGCGCAGGAGGATGCGGTCGCGCGCCGCCTCGCGCGCGGCCTCGCTCCAGCCGGTGGGCTGGCTGCGGTAGCCCTCGCCCGCGATCAGCTCGATGAGGTCGGCCGCCGCGAGGAACGAGGAGAAGAGGTGCTCGAGCAGGTTGCCGAGCTGGATCCAGCGCCCGTCCTTCGTCATCACCGGGTGGTAGTTGAGCGTGGGGAGCTGGCCGGGTGCGCTGTACGGCGCGGTGCCCAGCTCGTCGGGGTGGCGCGCGGCGAGCTGCACGCGCACGAGGTCGGTCGTGTCGAACGGGATCATCCCCTGCAGCAGGCTCGTCTCGACGCGCTGCCCTCGTCCGGAGCGCTCGCGCTCGAGCAGCGCCGCGAGGATCCCCTGCACCGCGGCCTGCGCGCAGCCGTGCGTCCCCACGGGGACCGCGGCGAACGCGGGTCCCCCGCGGCGGGGCAGCCCGCGGAACGCGCCCATCCGCCCCGAGCGCGCGGCGACGAGACCCTCGTCCGCCGGGTAGTGCGCATACGGGCCGGAGGCCCCCCAGCCGGTGACCGAGCAGGTGACGAGTGCGGGGTGCGCCGCGGCGAGCGTTCCATGTCCGAGCCCGAGCGCCGCCGCGCCGCCCGGCGCGAACGACTCGACGAGCACGTCGGCGCCGGCGAGCAGCGGGGCGAGGCGCTCGCGCGCGCCCCCGGCGGCGTCGAGGTCGATCGCGACGCTGCGCTTCCCGCGCAGCCAGAGCGGCGCGTTCGGGAGCCGGCGGAGGGGGTCGCCGCCCGGCGGCTCGACCTTGACGACGTCGGCGCCGAAGTCCGCGAGCACCATCGTGGCGAGCCCGGCGGCGGGGCCGCTGCTCAGGTCGAGCACCCGGAGGCCGGCGAGCGGGCCGCTCATGAGCGCTCCTCCCGCGGGCGCTGCCGCCGACCGCCCGCGGCGCCGGGGATGGTAGCGCCGCGGCCGTCGCCGCTCACGCCGGGCCCGCGCGCCCCGCGGGCGGCCTCGCCCCCGTCGTGTGCCGCCCCCTCGCGGTGCGCGCCGCCGCCGATCACCATCGCGGCGCTGAACAGCCTGAAGTCCTTGATCAGGAACTGCCTCACGGGCGTGGGCGCGAACGGCACCTGCTCGAAGCTCACGTCGGCGTGCAGCACGAGCGCCAGCAGCGTGCCCGGGAGCCGCAGCGCGATCAGCAGCCCGGCCGCGCGCACGAGCGAGGGCACGAGCAGCCCCACCCCGATCGCGGCCTCCCACCACCCGAGCGCGGGCAGCGCGAGCTCCGCGGGCAGCCAGTAGACCGCCTGGGCCAGCAGCGGGGAGCCGGTCTCGTAGCCCACGATCTTGAGCCCGCCGAGCCAGAGGAGGAGCACCCCGAGCGAGCCGCGGTGGAGCGGATGCCCCAAGCGCGCCATCGCGAACCCGACGCGGCGGTCGATCGCCGCGAGGCGGCCCCGCGCGCGCTCGCGGTCGAATGCTCGTCGCAGCGGGCTGCCTCCCCTCGGCGCGTGCCTCGGCCGCGAGGCGCTCCGCGCCCGGCGCAGCGCGACCGGTACACTGCCCCCGCCCGGTGCGGGGCCGGCCCCGGCGGCGCGCGCCCGCGCGCCCCGGGATTGTGGGGGATGCTGTGTCCACGCACATCGTCGTCGCCTGCGACCCCGCGCGCGAGGCGCTTGAGGCGGCCAGGCGCCTCGCCGACCCGGACGACCGCATCACCGTCGTCCACGCGGTGAACCCGCTCGAGGAGCCGTGGGGCGACCGCGACCGCGCGACCGACGACGCGGTCGCGCTCGGCGACGAGCGCCGCCGCGGCGCGCTCGTCGCGCTGCCCTGCGAGGTCGGCCTCCAGGCGGAGGTCGTGGTCGAGCCGCTCGCCGTCGACGAGGGGACAGCCCCGGGCTTCGCGCGCATCGCGCGCCGGCTCGGCGCCGATCTGCTGATCGTCGTCTCGAAGCGCGCCTCCGGGCTGCGCGGGATGCTCCTCGGGAGCGTCGCGCAGGGGCTGCTCGCGCTCAGCCCCTGCCCCGTGCTCGTCGCCCGCCCCCGCCGTATCCTCGCGCCGCATGGACGCCGCCTGGGCCCGCCTCGCCGTCGTCGCCGCGCTCATCCTCGTGAACGCGGGCTTCTCGGGCTCCGAGATCGCGCTGCTCTCGCTGAACGAGGGACAGCTGCGCCGGCTCGCCGCGCGCGGCGGCCGCGGACGGATGGTCGCGCGGCTCGCGGCGAACCCGAACGAGTACCTGGCGACCGTGCAGATCGGGATCACGCTCACCGGCTTCCTCGCCTCCGCGACGACCGCGCTCACGCTCGCGGACACGCTCGAGCCGGCGCTGCGGCCCCTGCTCGGCGGCGCGGCGCAGCCGGTCGCGGTGGTGGCGGTGACGCTCGTGCTCACCCTCGTCACGCTCGTCGTCGGGGAGCTGGCGCCGAAGCGGCTCGCGATGCAGTGGGCGGAGCCGTGGGCGCTGCTGGCGGCGCCGCTGCTCGCCGCGATCGCGCGCGCGGCGCGGCCCGTCGTCTGGGCGCTCGGCGTCACCACGAACGCCGTCGTGCGCGTCGTCGGCGGCAGCGCGGAGGCGCGCCGCGCCCCGATGACCCCCGAGGAGTTCCGCCACTTCGTCGCCGGCCAGCCGGCGATCACCGCGATGCAGAAGCAGATCATCGCTGGCGCGGTGGAGGCCGGCGAGCGTGCGGTGCGCGACGTGCTCGTCCCGCGCAACGCGGTCTTCTCGCTCGAACACCACGTCACGGTCGGCGAGGCGCGCGAGCAGCTCGCCGCCGCCGCGCACCACCGCGCGCCCGTCGTCGACGGCGGGCTCGACCGTCCCGTGGGCGTCGCCGTCGTGATCGACCTGATCACCGCGCCGGCGGAGGCCGCGCTCGCCGATCACGTGAGGCCGGCGCTCGTGCTGCCGGAGACCGTGCCGGTGCTCGAGGCGCTGCGACGGATGCAGCGCGAGCGGCAGCAGATGCTGCTCGTCGCCGACGAGTTCGGGGGCATCGAGGGGATCGTCACCGTCGAGGACCTCGTTGAGGAGCTCGTCGGCGAGATCTTCGACGAGTACGACCGCGACCTGCTCGGGGTGCGCCGCCAGCCCGACGGCAGCGTCGAGGTCGTCGGTCGCTACCCCGTGCACGACCTGCCCCAGCTCGGGGTCGAGCTGCCTGCGGGGCGCGGCCAGTACTCGACGGTGGCGGGGCTCGTGATGAGCGAGCTCGGGCGGCTGGCGCGAGCCGGCGACGAGCTCGAGGTTGAGGGGTGGCGGCTGACCGTGCTCGACGCGCGCGGGGCCACGGTGCGGCGCGTGCGGCTCGAGCGGTCGCCGCGCGCGGGCGAGGCTGCGGAGGGGGCCGAGGCCTAGCGGACGCCCCCGCGCGCCGCCGCGGCGGCCGGCACCGCCGGCACGGGGATGGCGCGCCCCGAGCCGGGGTCCTCGAGCAGCGCCATCTCGATCCCGAACACCGAGGTCAGCAGGTCGGGGCGGAAGACGGACTCCGGCGCCCCCTCGGCGACGATGCGCCCCTCCGCGAGCGCGGCGACGCGGTCGGCGTAGCGCGCCGCGAGCAGCAGGTCGTGCAGCACGACGAGCACGGTGAGCCCGCCGGCCTGCAGGCGGCGGAGCAACTCCATCACCTCGACGCTATGGCGCGCGTCGAGGAAGGCCGTCGGCTCGTCGAGCAGCAGGATGCGCGGCTCCTGCGCGAGCGCGAGCGCGATCCAGGCGCGCTGGCGCTCGCCGCCGGAGAGCGTGCCGAGCGGCCGCGCGCGCAGTCCTTCGAGGTCGGCGTCGGCGATCGCGCCGGCGATCACCTCGAGATCGCGCGCGCCGAGGCCGCGCAGCAACGACTGGTGCGGGTAGCGCCCGCGCGCGACGAGCTCCTCGACGGTCAGGTCGAGCCCCGCGTCGGGCGTCTGCGGGAGGATCGCGAGCCGTCGCGCGACCTCGCGGGCGGAGAGGCTCCAGAGGTCGGCGCCGTCGAGCCAGACGCCACCGGCGCGCGGGCGCATGAGGCGCGCGAGCCCGCGCAGGAGCGTGCTCTTCCCGCTCCCGTTCGGCCCGATCAGCGCGAGCATCTCGCCGGGCTCGACGCGGAGCGTGGCGTCGCGGACCGCCGTGCGCTCGCCGTAGGCGAGCGAGAGCGCACGCGCCTCGAGCGTCACCGCCTCACCGCCGCACGCGCAGCAGGAAGAGCAGGAACGGCGCGCCGATCGCGGCGGTGACGATCCCCATCGGGATCTCCGCGGGCCGGACCACGAGGCGCGCGACGAGGTCGGCTGCGAGCACGAGCAGCGCGCCGGTCAGCGCGGAGGCGGGCAGCAGCCGGCGCGCGTCGTGGCCGACCGCGTAGCGCGCGAGGTGGGGCGAGACGAGCCCGACGAAGCTCACGAGCCCCGCAATCGCGACCGCGACGCCGGTGAGCGCGCCGGTGGCGGCGAGCACGAGCAGGCGCGTGGGGGTGGGGGCGACGCCGAGCCCGGCGGCGACCTCGTCGCCGAGCGCGAGCACGTTGAGGCGGTTCGCGGCGAGCAGCGCGAGCGCGAACGCGGGCACGAGCCAGGGGAGCGCCGCGCCCAGCTGGGCCCAGGTCGAGCCGTACAGCCCGCCGACGAGGAAGCCGAGGCTGAGCTGCAGGAAGGTGCGCGAGCTCGCGAGCAGCGCGACGATCGCGGCGCCGAAGAACGCGGCGACCGCGACGCCGGCGAGCGTCAGCCGCAGCGGCGAGACGATCCCCTGCCAGGCGATCACGAAGATCACGCCGGCGCCGACGAGCCCCCCGGCGACCGCGGCGGCGGTGAGCGCGCCGGGGCCGGCGAGCGGCCAGAGCACGAGCGCGGTCGCGCTCGCGAGCCCGGCGGCGGCGCTCACCCCGAGGATCGTGGGGTCGGCCAGCGGGTTGCGCGTGATCACCTGCAGCAGCGCGCCGGCGGTCGCGAGCGCCGCGCCCACCGCCATCGCGTCGAGCACGCGGGGCAGCCGGATGTCCCAGACGACGCGCGCGGCGAAGCCGTCGCCACCGCGCACAAGCGCGTCGATCACGCTCGCCGGCGCGATCGCCACCGCGCCGAGCGCGAGGTTCGCCGCGACGAGCGCGAGCGCGGCCGCCGTCGCCCCTCCCATCGCGAGCAGGTACCGCCGCCGCCGGACCGGCGGAAGCGGTCGCGGGGAGGCTGCGGCGGCGACGCGGGCCATGACGCCTACGACGCGTCGACGAGCTTCGCGAGCGCGCGCAGCGCCTCGGCGACCCGCGGCCCCGGAGCCTGCAGGAACACGGCCAGGTCAAGCTCGATCACGCGGTTCGCCTGCACCGCGGCCAGCCCGCGGAACGGCGGGATCTGCGGCACGAGCGTGCTCAGCCGCGGCGCGGGCGCCGGCGCCGGCGTCACCGTCAGCACGAAGTCGGGGTTGTAGCGGAGCAGCTTCTCCGGCGCCACTGCGGTGTACCCGGGGAAGGGCCCCGAGTCGGGCTCGCTCGCGGCCGGGTTCGTGAGGCCCACGCGCGCGAGGATGTCACCCGCGTAGCTCGTCGCCTTCGCGGCGTAGAGCGTCTGGTCCCGGTCCGCGATCAGCACGACCGCGCTCACCTTGCGCGTCCCGAGCGCGGTCTTCGCCTGCGCGAGCGCCGCCTCGATGTCCCGGACGGTGGCCCCGGCACGCTCCTGGCGGTCGAGCACCTTCCCGAGCAGGTTGACCGCGGTCAAGACCTGCTCGTAGCTCCCGGCGCCGGCGAAGACGACGGGGACCGTGAGCTTCGTGATCGCCGACTGCAGCTGCGGCTGCGCGTGGATCACGGAGTCGGCCACGACGAGGTCGGGCCTGAGCGCGAGGATCGCCTCGGTGTTCGGCTGGTACGCGCTGCCCACGTCCGGGGCGGCCTGCGCCTCCGCGGGGAAGACCGCGGTCGCGCTGCGGCCGACGACCGTGCCGCCGACCGCGTAGATGAGCTCGACCGCGGTCGGGCTGATCGCGACGATCCGCTGGGGCCGGGAGGTGATCGTCACCTGGCGGGCGAGCATGTCGGTGACCGTGACCGGGTAGGGACCGGACGGGGCGGGGCTCGGCGTGCGCGTCGCGGCGGCCTTCGCCGCCGGGGTTGCCTGGGTCGGCGCGGGCGGCTCCGCTCCGCC
>VGNK01000131.1 GCA_016866055.1 Chloroflexota bacterium
CGAGGCCGCACCCGCTCGCCTCCCCGGCGCCGGGAGGGCGCGCGGCGCGCGCCTCCTACACTGAACGCATGCCTGCCGATCGACCGCACCTGCTCGACCGCTCGATCGAGGAGCTCGAGGCCACGCTCGCCGGGTGGGGCGAGCCGCGCTTCCGCGCGCGGCAGATCGCGGCGTGGGTGCTCCGCCGCGGCGCCACCGGCTTCGACGAGATGACGGACCTCCCGGCGGCGCTGCGCGGCCGGCTCGCGCAGACGTTCCGCCTGGGAGCGCTCCCGGTGCTCACCGAGCGCGCCGCCGACGACGGCGACACGGCCAAGGTGCTGCTCGACCTCGGCGGCGCCGCCGCGGTCGAGTCGGTGCGCATGGACTACGACCCGGACGACGACGGCGCGCCGGAGCGCACGACCGTGTGCGTCTCCACGCAGGTCGGCTGCGCGATGGGGTGCGTCTTCTGCGCGACCGGCCAGCAGGGGTTCGCGCGCAACCTGACCGCGGGCGAGATCGTCGAGCAGGTGCTGCACTTCGCGCGCGAACGCCGCGTCACGAACGTCGTCTTCATGGGGATGGGCGAGCCGCTCGCGAACTACGCCGCCACGCTGCGCGCGATCCGCTGGCTCGTCGACCCGCGCGGCCTCGACCTCCGGCAGCGCGGGATCACGCTCTCGACGGTCGGGCTCGTGCACGGGATCCGCCGCCTGGCTCACGAGCGCCTGCAGATCGGCCTCACGATCTCGCTGCACGCGCCCGACGACGAGCTCCGCCGCCGTCTGATCCCGACGGCCGGCGGGACCACGATCGATCAGCTCGTGGAGGGGGCGCGCGACTACATCGCCAGGCGCGGGCGCCGCGTGACGTTCGCGTACGCGCTGCTCGAGCGCGTGAACGACGAGCCGGAGCAGGCGCGACTGCTCGCCGCGCGCATCCGCGGCATCCAGGCACACGTGAACCTGATCCCGTACAACCCGACGGCCGGGCCGGGGCTGCGCCGCCCCTCGCTCGAGCGCGTGCGCGCCTTCCAGCGAACGCTGCAAGAGGCGGGGGTGAACGCGACAGTGCGCGTGGAGCGCGGCGTGGAGATCGCGGCCGCGTGCGGGCAGCTGCGGACCGACGTGCAGGGCGTGCGGGGGGCCGGCGTCCCGATCGCGCTCGCGGAGCGCTGAGCGCCAGCTAGCGCTCGGCGGCGGGCTCTTCCCCCTCCGCCTCGGCGGCGGGCGCACGCTCGGCCGGGGCCTGGGCACCCTCCGGCGCCTCCTCGCCTTCCGGCACGGCCTCTTCCTCCCCCTCGATCAGGCGCGGGCGCGCGATGTGCGCGAGCGTGACCTCTTCGTCGGTCAGCACGCGCACGCCCGGCGGCACGACCATGTCGCGCACCTTCACATCTTCGTCGAACTCGCGGAGGCCCTCCACCGACACCTCGAGGCGCTCCGGCATGTCGGACGGCAGCGCCTCCACCTGCACCGAGTCCGTCGTGTGCACGAGGATGCCGCCGTGCCGCTCGACCGCGGGCGCCTCGCCGACGAGCACCACCGGTACGTCCCCGGTGATCGGGCGCGAGAGGTCGACCTGGTAGAAGTCGATGTGCCGGAGCGCCCCGGTGAGCGGCTCGCTGTCGACCGCGCGGATGACGACGGGTCGGGGCGAGGGCTCGCCGCCCACCTGCACCTGGATCAGCACGTTGTGGCCGTGCGCGTGCAGCATCGTGCGCGCGTCGGCGAACGGCAGCTGGACCGCGGTCGAGGCGATGCCCCGGCCGTAGATGTTCGCGGGGATCGTGCCCTCGCGCCGGAGCCGGCGCACGCGCCGCCCGGTGACCGCGCGTGGCTCCACGGGGTAGGTGTCGGGCATCGCGGGATGCTTCCTGCGCTCGAGGCGCGCTCAGCCTGTGAGTCCTGTCGGACGATCGACGGTACCGACGCCCCCCGGGAGGGTCAAGGCGAGCGGGGACACGCTCGCACGCGGACGGGGGGTGGGCGCGCAAGTCGCCCGGATGCGGTCGCACAGGGAGACGACGATGGATTGGTCGAGTTCGCGAACACCGCACCCGCGCTCGCGGCCATCGGGCGCGAGCGGCTCGAGAGCACGCAGTTCGGGATGCTGGGCACGCTGCGGCGCGACGGCTCGCCGCGCATCAGCCCGATCGAGTTCTCTTACCTTCGAGCGCGACCTCACGCTCGGGGGGGATGTGGCAGTCGATGAAGATGCGCGACCTGCAGCGGGACCCGCGCTGCGTGCTCCACAGCACGACGTCGAGCAAGGACAGGGAGCAGGGCGACGTCAATCTGTACGCGCGCGCCGTGAACCTCGATGACGGACCCTACCGCTACGCGTACCTCCAGGCGCTTCGGGCCGCCACCGGGTGGGCGCCCGCAGGTCCCTTCCACCTCTTCGGCCTCGACGTGCGCGCCGCCTCGTTCGTGCAGTTCGCGGATCCGGCGCTGCCTTCGTACGAGCGCCTGCGAGGGGACGCGTCCGTGTCGGTGCGCCTCAAGGGCGGGGATGCGATCAGCTCGCGCTACGTGGTCGTGACGTGGCCCGCCGCGGGCCGTCGTCTGACGCCCTGAGCTGCCCCGCGTCACGCTCCCCCTGACGCGCCCCCCCTCACGCGCCGCGGCGCCCTCGACGCCCCGACCCTCGCGCGCTGCTCCGGCGCCGACGCCTCCCGTTCGGCCGCGCCGTCCCGCCGCCGCGCGCGGTACTCCGCGTATCCGCCGGGACACTCGCTGAGCCGCCCCTCCTCGAGCGCGACGACGCGCCCGGCGATCCGCTCGAGGAAGTACCGGTCGTGCGAGATCGCGAGTACGGTGCCCGGGTACTCGTCGAGCGCGTCCTCGAGCACCTCCGCCGAGACCACGTCGAGGTTGTTCGTCGGCTCGTCGAGCAGCAGCAGGTTCGGCTGCCGCAGCATCAGCAGCGCGAGCTGCACGCGGCTCTTCTCGCCCCCGCTCAGCGTGCGCACCGGCTTGCGCGCGGTGTCCCAGTCGAAGAGGAAGCGCCCGAGGAACGCCACCGCGTCGCCCTCGGTCATCGGGCGCGCACGCCGCACGTGGTCGACCGCGCTCAGCGCCGGCTCGAGCGTCTCGTGCTCCTGCGCGTAGTAGCCGACGTCGACGCTCGGCCCGAGCTTCACCGCCCCCGCGTCCGGCACCTCGCCGAGCACCGTGCGGAAGAGCACCGACTTGCCGGAGCCGTTCGCGCCGACGAGCCCCACGCGCTCACCGAAGAGCACGAGCAGGTCGATGCCGGCGAGCACCTCGTGCTCCCCGAACCGGCGGCGCACGCCGGCCACCTCGAGCGCACGCTTCGAGCCGCGCTCCGCCGAGAGCTCGAGCCCCATCCGCCGCGGCTCGGTGAGCGGCCGCTCCGTGCGCGGCAGCCGCTCGAGCCGCTTCTCCATGCTCTTCCAGCGGCGCACCATCTTCTGGTTCTGCCCGCCGCTCGAGAAGTCCTTCAGTCGCAGGATCGAGCGCCGCAGCCGCTCCGCCTCGCGCTCCTGCAGCGCGTGCAGCTTCTCCTGCTGCTCCATCGCGAGTCGCTTCTCGGAGATGTACTCCGAGTAGTTCCCCTCGGTGACGACGAGCTGCGGCCGCCCGGGGTGGCGCCCCGCCGGCTCCAGCTCCGCGATCGCGTCGGCGACGACGTCGAGCAGATAGCGGTCGTGCGAGATGATCACGACCGCCCCGCGGTGGTCCGCCATCACCTGCTCGAGCAGCGCCTTGCCGTCGAGGTCGAGGTGGTTGTCGGGCTCGTCCAGCAGGAGCACGGAGGGCTGCTGCACGAGCAGCCCCGCGAGCGCGACGAGCTTCTTCTCGCCGCCGCTCAGCCCCGCGGTCGAGCGCGCGAAGTCGTCGGGGTCGAACCCGAGTCGCCGCAGCGTGCGCTCGACGCGGCCGCGGTAGCCGCCGCCGTCGAGCCGCTCGAAGCGCTCGAGCGCGCGTTCGTGCTCGTCCATCACCCGCTCGAGCGCCTCGGGGTCCTCGTAGACCTCCGGCTCGCCCATCCGCCGCTGGAGCGTGGCGAGCCGCTCCTCGAGCTCCGCGAGCTCCGCGTGCGCGGCGAGCACCTCCTCGAGGATCGTCCGCCGCGGGTCCAGGCGCGGCTCCTGCGGCAGGTACGCGACGCTCACGCCGGGGGCGAGCGACACGGTGCCCCCGTCGACCTCCTCGAGGCCCGCGATCAGCCGGAGCACCGTGGACTTCCCGGCGCCGTTCGGGCCGACAAGCCCCACGGTGGCGTCGTCCGGGATCTCCCACGAGACGCCCTCGAGCACGCGGCGCCCGCCGAAGAGCTTCACCACGTCCGCCAGGTAGAGCGCGATCGCCAACGCCGGGGCTCCGTTCGCACGCTTCGAGCAGCCTATCCTCTCGCCGACAGCGGGGACCGTGCGAGGGGGCGCGATTGGCGCGGCCGGCGTCCGTCGACGAGCGGGTGACACACCACGAGGCGCGCGTGAACGGCGTGCGGCTCCACTACGTCGAGGCCGGGACGGGACCGCTCGTCGTGCTGCTGCACGGCTTCCCCGAGCACTGGTACTCCTGGCGGCACCAGATCCCCGCGCTCGCCGACGCCGGCTTCCGCGCGGCGGCGGTCGACCTCCGCGGGGCCGGCGCGTCCGAGCGCCCGCGCGGCGCGCGCGCCTACCGCGTGGAGACGCTCGCCGACGACGTCACCGCGCTCGTCGAGGCGCTCGGGGAGGAGCGCGCCGCGCTCCTGGGCCACGACTGGGGTGGCGGGGTCGCGTGGGTGGCCGCGATGCGCGACCCCGCGCGCGTCGAGCGGCTCGCGATCCTGAACGCGCCGCACCCGGACCGCTTCGCCCGCTCGCTGCGCCGCCCGCGCCAGGCGCTGCGCTCGTGGTACATCGGCCTCTTCCAGCTCCCGTGGCTGCCCGAGGTGGGGCTGCGCACGCGCGGCTACCGCGCGCTGCGCCGCGCCTTCGAACGCGACGCGCGACCCGGGGCGTTCACCCCCGCCGACGTCGACCGCCTCGTTGCCGCGGCGGCCGAGCCGGGCGCGCTGACCGCGATGCTCAACCCCTACCGCGCGCTCCGGCGCCGGCCCTCCGAGGCGACCGCGCTCCTCGCGCGGGTCGAGCAGCCGGTGCTCGTGATCTGGGGCGAGCGCGACCCCTACCTCGGCCGCGAGCTCGCCCAGGTCGAGCCGCGGTGGGCGCCGCGCGCGCGCACGGTGCGCCTCCCGGAGGCGGGGCACTTCGTACACGCCGAGGAGCCGGAGCGCGTGAACCACCTCCTCGTCGACTTCCTGCGCGAGCCGGCCGCCCGTGGATGACCACCGCGAGCGGCTGCGCGCTCGCTTCGACGAGGACACCGAGCTCTACGACCGCGCCCGCCCCGGCTACCCGGAGGTGCTCTTCGACGACCTGCTCGCGATCACGGGGCTCGGCACGGCGCCCGCGTGCTCGAGGTCGGCCCGGGGACGGGGCAGACCACGCTCCCGCTCGCGCGCCGCGGGCTCGATGTGACCGCGGTCGAGATGGGCGCGGGCCTCGCCGCGGTCGCCGCCCGCCGCCTGGCGCGGTTCCCGCGGGTCGAGATCGTCGAGGGCGCGTTCGAGCACCACCCGCTCCCGCAGGCCGCGTTCGACCTCGTGCTCGCGGCGACCGCCTGGCACTGGATCGACCCGGCGACCCGCCTCGCCCGCGCCGCGCACGCGCTGCGGCCCGGCGGCTGCATCGCGCTGATCTCGACGCACCACGTGGCGGGCGGGACGCGCGCGTTCTTCGACGAGGTGCAGGAGAACTGCTACACCGTGCACATGGGCGAGGACGCGACCCTGCGGCTCTCCGAGAGCGACGACGTGCCGCCCGGAACCGAGGGGATCGACGCGGGCGGGCGCTTCGACGCGCCGGCGGTGCGCCGCTACCACCAGGACATCGCGTACACGTCGGCGACGTAGATCGACGTGCTCAACACCTACTCCGGCCACCGCGACCTCGCGGAGCCCGCGCGCTCGCGCCTGCTCGGCTGCATCGCCGCGCTGATCGACGATCGCTTCGGCGGGTCGATCGTGAAGCGGTACCTGAACGAGCTCGTGGTCGCGCGGCGTGGCAGGGCGACCCGCGGCTGAGCGCGGCCGTTCGCCGGTCCGCTGCTAGCATCTCGCCGATGAGCCTCCTGGTCGGCGTCGACGTCGGCGGCACGTTCACCGACTTCCTGCTCTGGGAGGACGGCGGCTTCCGCGCGCACAAGCGTCCCTCCACGCCGGACGACCCTTCGCGCGCGGTGCTCGAGGGGCTCGCCGAGCTCGGCGTGCAGCCCGACCTGCTCGTGCACGGGTCGACCGTGGCGACGAACGCGGTGCTCCAGCGCACCGGCGCGCGCACCGCGCTCGTCACCACCGCCGGCTTCCGCGACCTGCTCGCGATCGGGCGCCAGACGCGCCCCGACATCTACGACCTCGAGCCGGAGACGCCCGAGCCGCTCGTGGAGCGCGCGCGCATCTTCGAGCTGCACGGGCGCATGCGCCCCGACGGCTCCGTGGAGGAGTCGCTCGACCACTCGGAGGTGCGCGCGCTCGTGCACGACGCCGTCGAGTCGGGCGCCGAGGCGCTCGCGGTCTCGCTGCTCTACTCCTACGTGAACCCCACGTTCGAGTCGCTCTTCGGTCCCGCCGCCGCGCGGACCGGCCTTTTCCTCTCGCTCTCCTCCGAGGTCTCGCCGGAGTACCGCGAGGTGGAGCGCACGGCGACGACCGTGCTCAACGCCTACGTCGGTCCGGTGATGTCGCGCTATCTGCGCCGCCTCTCGGACGGGCTGCGCGCGCGCGGCGGCGGCCGGCTGCGCATCGTGCAGTCCGACGGCGGGTCGGCCGACCTCGAGCGCGCCGCGCGGCTGCCGGTGGCGACGCTCCTCTCGGGCCCCTCGGCGGGGGTGGCCGGCGCGTTCGACGTCGCGCGCGCGGCGGGGTTTCCGCGCGCGATCACCTTCGACATGGGCGGCACCTCCACCGACGTCGCGCTCTGCGACGGGGCGGTGCCGCGGCGGCCGGACGTGAGCGTCGGCGGCATGCCCGCGCGCACGCCGGTGGTCGACGTGCACACGGTGGGCGCCGGCGGCGGGTCGATCGCGCGGCTGGATGCGGGCGGCGCGCTGCGCGTGGGGCCGCAGTCGGCCGGGGCCGACCCGGGCCCCGCGT
>VGNK01000132.1 GCA_016866055.1 Chloroflexota bacterium
CGGCGAGCGCGGCGTCGGCGTCGAGCGCGGGCGCGGGGACGGGCGGCGGCGGCGCGGGCTCGAGCGGGAGCCGCACGGCCTCGCGCATCAGCGGCACGCGCCCGAGATCGGGGTCGTCGACCTCGACGAAGAGCCCGCGCGCGCGCACGTGTGCGTCGGCCATCACCTCCGCCGGCGTGAGCACGGGGGTGATCGTGAGGCCGAGGCGCTGGCCGCCGTCGACGAGGTCGGCACGCGTGCGCGCGCGCGTGCGGTCCTCGATCAGCATGACGAGCGCGTCGATGTTCTGCGTGCGAAAGGCCCGCTCGGTCCACGGCGGCCGCCGCAGCTCATCAGGACCGCCGACGAGCTCGACGAGCGCGTCGAACTGCGCGGGCGTCGGGACCGGCGCGCGCACGTAGCCGTCGGCGGCCGGGAGGTAGGGGTGGAGGCTCGGCCCGAGGCGGGCCGGTCGCGCGGGCGCGTTGGCGGCGGCCGCGTACGAGCGCATCGCGCGCGTCCACGGCGTGAGCCCGGCGATCGCCGCCTCGCGCAGCGGCACCTCGAAGCGCGGCGCCGGCGCGCCCCGGCGCACGAGCCACGCGCCGACGAGCGCGAAGCAGGCGGCGTAGGTCCCGGCGCTGTCCTGCGCGAGCCACGACGGGGAGTTGCATGGCGCGCGGTCGGGCCAGCCGCTCGCCGCGAGCCCACCGCTCGCCGCGAACGCCGTCACCGACGCCGCGCCGATGCCCTCGTCGTCGCGGACGACGACCTGCGTGCAGCGCGCGCCGGGCGCCGGCAGCGGGTCGAACGGCGAGCCGTGTGGCGCGAGCAGCACCTCCGCCGTGGCGACGAGCGCCGTGAGGCGCTCGCGATCGCCGGCGTCCGCGGGCTCGAGCACGATGCTGCGCTTGCCGTGGTTGCGCGCGAGGAACGGGATGCTGCGCCGAGACGGGTCGCGCGCGGCGGCGAACGGCCGGCGCGCGCGCGTCTCGGCGCCGCCGGGCGGCTCCACGAGCAGCACCTCGGCGCCGAGGCCCGCGAGCAGATGGCCGGCGAACTCGGTGGTCCCGCTCGCAATCTCCACGACGCGCAGGTCGGCGAGCAGGCGCAGCGGCATCGGGCACCCCCGGCGTGATCGGCGCGGCGCGGCGAGCGGAGTCTAGCGGCGCGCGATGCTGACCGGCGACGAGGCGGCTCCGCGGGATCAGCGCGCGGCGGTCGCCTCGAGCTGCCGCACCAGCGCGGCGAGCATCTCGATCTGCGGCGTGGCGACGCCCGCGATCCGACCGAGCTCCGCGACGGCGCCCACGATCGCGTCGACCTCCGTGGGGCGGCCGCGCTCGATGTCCTGCAGCATCGACGTCCTGTGCGCGCCGACCCGCGCCGCGCCGTCGATGCGCCGCTCGACGTCGAGCGGGAGCTCCTCGCCGAGCGCCTTCGCCACCTCGGCCGCCTCGAGCATCACGCCGCGGGCGAGCGCGCGCGTCCCGGGGTCGGTGCAGACGACGTCGAGCGTCGCGCGCGTGAGCGCGCTGATCGGGTTGAACGCGACGTTGCCCCAGAGCTTCACCCAGAGGTCGTTGCGGATGTTGCGCCGCACGGGCGCGCGCAGCCGCGCGCCGACGAGCGCCTTCGCGAGCGCGGTGACGCGCTCCGAGCTCGAGCCGTCGGGCTCGCCGAGCGTGAAGCGGTCGCCCTCGACGTGCCGGATCACGCCGGGCTCGACGATCTCCGTGGCGGGATAGACGACGCAGCCGATCGCGCGCTCGGGGCCGATGCCCTCCCAGATGCGCCCGCCCGGGTCGACGCTCTCCAGCCGGCGGCCCTCCCACGGACCCTCGAGCCGGTGGAAGTACCACCAGGGCACGCCGTTCTGCGCGGTGACCACCGGCGCTTCCGCGCGGAGCAGCGCGCGCAGCCCGTCGACCACCGGCGGCACCTGGTGCGCCTTGAGCGTGAGGAAGACCGCGTCCTGCGGCCCGGCCTCGGCCGGGTCCTCGACGCAGCGCGGGTGCGCGACCCGCTCCTCGCCCTCGATCTGCAGCCGCAGCCCGCGCGCGCGCATCGCGGCGAGGTGCGGACCGCGCGCGACCAGCGTCACCTCCTCGCCGGCGAGCGACAGCATCGCCCCGAGGTAGCCGCCGATCGCACCGGCCCCGAAGACCGCGATCCTCATCGGGAGCGCACCGCGCTCAGCGCTCGAGCCCGAGCAGCTTCGCGAGTCCGATGCGCTGGAGCTTCCCGGTCGGTCCCTTCGGGATCTCGTCGACGAACACGACCTTGCTCGGCACCTTGAAGTCCGCGAGGTGCTGCGCCGCGTGGCTCTTGAGGTCCCGATCGCTGGCGGTCGCGCCGGCCTTCAGCACCACCGCCGCGGCGATGTCCTCGCCGAGCATGCGGTGTGGGATCGCGAACGCCACCGCCTGATCGACCGCGGGGTGCTGGAGCAGCACCTCGTCGACCTCGCGCGGCGAGATCTTCTCGCCTCCGCGGTTGATGATCTCCTTGAGCCGGCCGGTCAGGTAGAGGTACCCGTCGGGATCCTGGTAGCCCTGGTCGCCGGTGCGAAACCAGCCCTCGGTGAACGCGGTGCGGTTCGCCTCCGGGTTATTGACATAACCACTGGTCACGCTCGCGCCGCGGATCACGACCTCGCCGGTCGTGCCCTGGGGCTGGAGCGCGCCCTCCTCGTCCATGATCGCGACCTCGATCCCGGTGCCGAGGCCGACCGATCCGGGCTTGCGGGCCCCTGGCGGGAGCGGGTTGCACGCCATCTGGTGCGAGGCCTCGGTCATCCCGTATGCCTCGATCACCGGGGCGCGGAAGGTCGACTCGAGGTCCGCCATCACCGACGGGGGGAGCGAGGCCGACGAGGAGCGCAGGAAGCGCAGCGGGTTCGCCGTGATCGCGTCGGCGCGGCTGCCGGCGCGCGAGAGGATCAGCTGGTGCATCGTCGGGACCGCGGTGTACCAGGTCGGCCGCAGCTCGGTGACCCAGTCGAAGAAGCGGAAGGCATCGAAGCCGGGGCTCGCGGCGACGGAGGCGCCCGCGTGCAGCGAGGCGAGCAGCGCGCCGACGAGGCCGTGGATGTGGAAGAGCGGCATCACGTTGAGCACGCGGTCGCCCGGCTCGAGCCGCAGCGAGCGCGCGATGTTGCCGGCCGACGTGACGAGGTTGCGGTGGGTGAGCGGCACCATCTTCGGGCGCGAGGTCGTGCCGGAGGTGTGCAACACGAGCGCGACGTCGTCCACGGACGGCGCGCCGGCGTCCGCGCGGGCGAGCTCCCCCGCGGCGGAGCGCAGCGTGAGCGAGCCGGGATCGCCGGCGAGCGTGAGGTGGCGCGTGCCCTCGCCGATCGCGCGGGTCGCGGGCGAGCCGTCGCCTTCGCGCGTGATCAGCGCGGCGGCGCGCAGGTCGTCCGTGTAGAAGCGGAACTCGTCCTCGCGGTAGGCGGGGTTGAGCGGCGCGGCCGCCGCCGCGGCCGCGACCGCGAGGAACGCGATCGCCATCTCCGGTCCGTTCGGCAGCACGATCGCGACGGAGTCGGCGCGCTCGACGCCGGCGGCGCGCAGCTGGCAGGCGAGGCGGCCGACCTCGGAGCGCAGCGCGGCATAGCTCAGCGGCTCTCGACCCACGGAGGCGATCGCGGGCGCCGCCGCGTCGCCGGCGGCGAGCAGCTCGGGCAGCGTCTCGGGCGGCGTGGCCATGGTGGGGCTCCCCTCCGCGGGGCGAGGATATCGTGCGAATCGCGCCACTCGGGCTACCGTGTCGACCCTCGAATACACCTGTGCTGACGCGTAGGCTACGGCGAGGTCACGCGACGGTGCACACCGCCGTCGAACGCGAGCAGGCCGTCGAACGCGAGAAGAGAGGCTGTGCGATGCAGGAGCTCGAACTGGTCCCGTATCTCCTCTACGAGAAGGAGGACAACGGGATCGTCTGGATCAGGTTCAACCGCCCCGAGAAGCTCAACGCCTGCATCGGCGCGGCGGAGCGCAAGGGGACCCTCGCGAAGGTCGGCGAGTACATGCGGGCCGCCGACGACGACCCGGAGATCCGCTTCATCGTGCTCACGGGGGTCGGGCGCGGATTCTGCGCGGGGGTCGACGTGAGCGGGGTCGAGAACTTCGAGCGCGGGGACCACTTCCTGGGTAACCGCCCCAACGAAGGCCTCGACGCGGTGCGCGAGAGCTTCTACTACGGCGTCACGAAGCTGATCAAGGACCTGTCGTACATCCGCAAGCCGACGATCGCGATGATGAACGGCGTCGCCGCCGGCTTCGGGATGGACATGGCGCTGCAGTGCGACATCCGCTACGGCTGCGAGAACACGCGCTTCATCGCCTACCACCAGGTCGGCCAGATCATCGAGAACGGCGGCGCGTACTACCTGCCGAAGCTCGCCGGGCTCGGCCGCGCGCTGGAGTTCGCGTTCACCGGGCACCTCGACGCGCAGCGCGCGTACGAGTGGGGCATCCTCAACGCGCTCGTCCCGTCCGACCAGCTCGAAGACGAGGTGCGCGCGCTCTGCGCCCGCATGATGAAGGTCGCGCCGATGACCCAGTGGATCAACAAGCGCGTCATGCGCCACGCGGTCGACAGCAACCTGGAGACGACCGCGGTGCTGACCTCGAACGCGGCGCTGATCCTGCAGAGCTCCGAGGACGCGAACGAGGCGCGCGCCGCCCTGCGCGAGCGGCGCGACCCGGTGTTTCGCGCGCGGTAGCTGCGCGGGACCTCCGCACCGCCTCCACAGTTCCTCCACATCCCCGGGGGACGATCGCTGCGTGCCCGCTGCGTGCCCGAGAGGCACGAAGCGAACTGGGAACGGGGATGGGGTGGATGCGCGGGCTCGTGGGGCTGCTGCTCATGCTGTTCGTGATCGGGGGCGTCGCCTTCGTCGCGTACCAGGTGGGCGCGGACGGCGGGGGGAAGGAGCAGGTGGCGACGGTCAGGTGGTGGTCGTAAGCGATCGCACGGGGTTCCACCCGTTCGGCCTCTTCGGCTTCCTGCTCGTCGGGCTCTTCTTCCTTCCTGCTGAAGGCGCTGATCTTCGGCGCGTTCTGGGGCTGGCGCGGGCGCGGCGGCGGGCCCGGCGGCTGGGAGGAGCGTGCGCGCGGCCGCGACGACGACGGCACCCGCGCACGATAGTATCGAGCCCGGCGCGTCGCGCCGCCGGTACGATGCGCCGCGATGACCGCCGACTGCGCCGACCCCGAACCCGACGGCCCGCTCGCCGACCTCCGCGTGCTCGACCTCGCCGGCGAGATCGGCGTCTTCTGCGGACGGCTGCTCGCCGAGCTCGGCGCCGACGTCGTGCGCGTGGAGCCGCCGGGCGGTGACGCCGTCCGCCGGCGAGGCCCGTTCCTCGACGGCGAGCCGGGGGTCGAGCGCAGCCTCTACCACCAGCACTTCAACGTGAACAAGCGCGGGGTCACGCTCGACCTCGAGCGCGAGGAGGGCCGCGCGCTCCTGCGCGCGCTCGCCGCGCACGCCGACGTCGTCGTGGAGTCGTGGACGCCCGGCGACGCCGACGCGCGCGACATCGGCTACGAGGCGCTGCGCGCGCAGCACCCCGCGCTCGTCTACACGACGATCACGCCGTTCGGGCGCGAGGGCCCGATGCGCCGCTACCGCGGCCGCGACCTCACCGGCGTCGCGAGCAGCGGGCTGATGGCGCTCAACGGCTTCCCCGAGGACCCGCCGACGATGCCCGGGTCCGAACAGGGCTACCACATGGCCTCGCTCGTCGCGGCCTCAGCGACGCTGATCGCGATCGTCGGGCGCGACCTCGACCCCGAGCGGCGCGGCCGGCGCGTCGACGTCTCGATGCAGGAGGCGGCCTCGATGCCGACGCTCCAGCACGCGAGCGCGAACTTCTACACGTGGCTGCGGCAGGTGCCGGCGCGCCGCGGGCTCTCGGGGCTGCGCGGCGGCCGCGCGTACTTCCGGTGCGGTGACGGCAGGTGGGTGAGCTTCGTCGTGCCACCGTACCGCTGGGAGGAGTTCCTCGCCTGGCTCCGCGACGAGCGGATCGAGTGCGAGCTCTTCGGCGAGGAGTGGCGCAACCGCGCCTACCGCGTGCAACGCGGCGACCGCCTCGCCGAGGTGATCGAGACGCTCGTGCAGCGCTACCCGCGCGATCACATCTTCCACGAGGGCCAGCGCCGCCGGCTGCTCGTGACCTCGACGAACACCGTCGCCGACCTCGTCGACGACCCGCAGCTCGCGGCGCGCGACTACTTCGTCTCGCTCGAGCACGAGGCGCTCGGGCGCACGCTGCGCGACGGGGGCGTCGCCTTCGCGCTCAGCCGCACTCCGGCTCGGGTGTGGCGGCGCGCCCCGCTGCTCGGCGAGCACAACCGGGAGGTCTACGGGGGGCTGCTCGGGAAAAGCGAGGGCGAGATCGCATCGATGCGGAAGGCCGGCGTGATATGAGCGACGAGGGCGGCCGGCCGCGCCTCCCGCTCGAGGGGCTCCGCGTCGCGGACTTCTTCTGGCTGATCGCGGGGCCCGCCACCTCGCGCATGCTCTCGGACCTCGGCGCGGAGGTGATCAAGGTCGAGACGATCACGCGCGCCGACCAGATCCGCGACGAGGGGACGCGCCCGCCCGGCGCGCCGCCGTCGAGCCCGAACGCGGTCTTCCACGACTGCAACACCGGCAAGCTCTCGATCACGCTCAACCTCAACGACCCGCGCGGGGTCGAGCTCGCGAAGGAGCTCGTCCGCCGCTGCGACATCGTCACGAACAACTTCACCGGCGAGCGCATGGACCGCTGGGGCCTCGGCTACCCGGACCTCGTGCAGGTGAAGCCCGACATCATCATGCTGAGCATGCCGGTGATGGGCACGACGGGCCCCTACCGCACCTACGGCGCGAACGGGATCGGTGTGCTCGCGTACGGCGGGCTCGACGCGAACATGGGCTTCCCCGGCCGCGCGCCCGTCGGCATGGGCCCGCTCTATTCCGACTTCTCCTCGCCGTACTTCGCGATGGCGGCGCTGATGGCCGCGCTGCACCACCGCGCGCGCACCGGGGAGGGGCAGTTCATCGACCTCGCGCAGGCGCAGGCGACCGCGAGCCTGCTCGGCACCGACGTGCTCGAGTACACCGCGAACGGCCGCGCGCGCCCGCCCGAGGGGAACCGC
>VGNK01000133.1 GCA_016866055.1 Chloroflexota bacterium
GGCCTCGCACGCCGCGTCGAGCGGCGCGGGCGAGCGGTTCCAGGCGACCACTGCGTGGCCGGCGCGCAGCAGGTTGCGCGTCATCGGCGCGCCCATGATCCCGAGCCCGATGAACCCGACGGTGTCAGCCACGGCGCCCCTCCCCCGCCCGCCGCGCGCGGGACCGGGGGATTGTAGACGCGGACCGCCGTCGCGCCCGCACCGCGTCAGCGCCGGCGTCGCAGTTCGCCATCGCGCGCGCGGGGTCGCGGCATGGTGATCGAGCAGCCACGCGCCGGGGGTCGCCCATGTCGAGGCCCGTCTTCCGCCCGCGCCTCGGCCCACGCGCGCGGTCGCCTCGCGCGCCCGGAGCCCGGCTGTGAGGATGCGCCTCCACAGCAACCAGGACCGCCCGCGGGGCTCGAAGCGCCGCATCTTCCTGCGCGCGGTGGGGCTCTTCGCGCCCTTCCGCTGGCACTTCGCCGCGCTGCTCGTGCTGATCGGCGCCACCGCGACCCTCAACCTCGCGCCGGCGCTCCTCATCGCGCGCATCGTCACCGAGGTCACGCCCGCCCCCGGCGGCACGATCCGCGAGCAGTCCTTACAGCAGGCGCCCGAGGTGGTGGTCGACGCGGAGTCGCTGACCGCCGAGGAGGCGGTGGCGGCCGACGCGGGGAGCGGCGGCGGCGCTGGCAGCTAGCCGGTGGGCGCTGTCACAATGGGCGCCCTGCTCCGCCACCTTCGCAGGCGTCCCCGCCGCCGCCGCTCACCGAGAGGACCGCGCATGCGCCGCTTCATCCGCAACGTGCTCCTGCTCGGGATCGCGGCAGGGCTCGCCTACCAGGCGCTGCGCCGGCTCGGGATCGTGGGGGCGGGCGAGTGCGGGCCGAACTGCCAGTGCAGCCTCGGCGCCGAGGTCTGCACCTGCGGGCACGCCACCTGCCTGGTCCCGGCCCCTTCCTAGCCGGCCGGGCGGCGCCGCTCGCCCCACCGGCCCCAGTGCGTGACCTCCTCGACGGGGCGGCGCTTCGGCTCGGAGAAGCGGCCGCGCGCGGGGTAGCCGAGCGGGATCAGCGCCATCGTCAGCGCGTCCTCGGGGATGCCGAGGAGGCGCTTCACGTCCTCCTCGTGGCCCGCGTACAGCGTCGTGAGCGTCGCGCCGATGCCGTGGGCGCGCGCGGCGAGCATCAGGTTCTGCACGCACCCGTAGATCGATGAGCCCGCGCGTGGGTTCGGCCGCGCCGCCGCCCCGCGCAGCACCGGCAAGATCCAGACCGGTGCCTCCTCGAGGTGGTACGCGAGGTGCTCGGCGGACAGGTAGTTCACGCGTCCGAGCCCGCCCTCGCCCGCCGCGCGCGCGAGCTGCTCCTCGCGGTTGCGCCCGTAGGCCGCGTTCCAGCCCTCGCGATACCACTCGGCGATCTCGCGCTTCACCGCGGAATCCGTCACGACGACCCAGCCCCAGCCCTGCGTGTTCCCGCCCGAGGGACCGCGGATCGCGGCGTCGAGGAGGTCGCGGATCACCTCGTCGGGGATCGGGTCGGGCTTGAGGTAACGCAGCGCGCGCGTCGAGTAGATCGCCTCGAAGAGACCGATCGCGGTGCGCTCGGGCATGGGGGCTCCTCCTCGAGACTAGGGGCGGGTGCGCAGCGTAGCGCACACCGCGCCACCCAACGCCCGCCGCGCGCCGTCGCGGACCCCCCGGGGACCGCCGCGACGCGCTCGCGTCGCGCTACGCCCTGATCCGGGGCGGCGGCGGGCTCGTCGCGCTCCCACCCAGCCCGCCGCATGGCGCAGGCGGATGCCGGAGGCGTGCAGGGTCGTCGCCCACATGCGGCGCAGCGGCAGCTGGGTCGGCATGAGGCGCAGCTCGATGCCCGCCGCCTCGTGCGCGGCGAAGAGGTCGCCCATTGGGTCGACCGCGAGCGGCCGCACCGTCGCGCGGCTGACGTGCATGCCGGCGTCGTCAAGGTCCTCGAACGTCCCCGCGGAGAGCGCGTACCGGAAGAGGCGCGCGGAGGCGATCCGATCGCGCCAGGCCCACTCCGCGCACGCCACGATGCGCGCCTCCCGCTCGCCCCAGTGGCGCTCGCGATCTTCGGCCGTCGTGCTCGGGAGCGGCCAGAAGAGGGTGCGCGGGCAGTCGCGCGGGGAGAAGTACATCGGCGCGTGCCACGCGTCGATCGCCTACACGAGCGGCTGCACGTCGGGCCGGTGCGCTGGCGTGCGCGGGACGAACTCCGCGATCGACGGGTCTTCGCTGAAGTGGAAGAGCACCCCGTCCGCGCGCACCCCCCGGACGGCGCCGGGGGGCAGGAGCTTGCGCCCCCGCCCCCCGGCCGTGGGCTCCGTGGCGAACCGCTACCGGTTGCCGAGGATGAGCGTCGCCGTCGCCGAGAACATCCCGCCCGGCGCGTGCACGATCCCGGTCTCGACGCCCGGCACCTGCCGATCGGCGGCCACCCCGCGCAGCTGCGCCACCGACTCCTGGATCGCGAACATCCCGTACATCCCAGTGTGCGTGTACGAGAGCCCGCCGCCGTTCGTGTTCACCGGGAAGTCGCCGCCCGGCGCGGTGTGCATTTCCGCGAAGTATGGCCCGCTCTCGCCCGGCTTCACGAAGCCGAGCGCCTCGAGCGAGTACATCGGCGTGTGACTGAACGCGTCGTAGAACATCGCGTGGTCGATGTCCTTGTGGCCGACGCCCGCCATGCGGAACGCGTCCGGCCCGGTCACCTTCGCCGCCGCCGTCCACTCCGTGAAGTCGATCATCTGCGCGATGCCCTGGTGCATCGTCGACTCGCCGCGGCCGAGCACCCAGACCGGCTTCTGCGGGAAGTCGCGCGCGCGCTCCTCGCTCACGAGGATGAGCGCGCCGCCGCCGTCGGTGACGAGGCAACAGTTCAGCAGGTGCAGCGGCCACGCGATCATGCGCGAGTTCAGCACGTCTTCGACCGTGATCGGGTCGCGCATCATCGCGCGGGGGTTCTTCACGGCCCACGCGCGCGTGGCCACGGAGACCGCGGCGAGCTGCTCCTCGGTGGTGCCGAACACCTTCATGTGGCGCGCGATCGGGATCGAGAACATCGTCGGCGGTCCGGCAACGCCGTACGGCGCCTCGAACTGGCCTCCGGTGGACTGGCGCGCGGGCGCCCCGCCGCCGGCGCCGATCCGGGAGCGGCCCGACTCGCCGTGCGTGATCAGCACGGTGTTGGCGTAGCCGGCCGCGATCGCCGCGACCGCGTGGCCCACGTGGATGAGGAAGGAGCCGCCGCCGACCGACGTGCCGTCGACCCAGCGCGGCATGATCCCGAGGTACTCGGTGAGCTGTGCCGGCGAGATGCCGGCGGTCGCGACGCCGTCGATGTCGGACATCTGGAGGCCGGCGTCGGCGAGCGCGTTGTACGCGGACTCGGCGTGCAGCATGAGCGTCGAGTGGGTCGGCAGGTTGCCGACGGTGTCGGTCTCCGCGGCGCCGACGATCGCGACCTTGTGGCGGAGGGCGGTGGAGTCTGGCATGGCGAGCGCTCCTCGTGGGTTCGCGTGGTTCGCGTGCGCTAGACGAGCTTGAACTTCGGGAGCGTGACCTGGTCGTTCACGTCCTCGTAGACGATCTCCACGGGCGCGTCGACCGGGAGCCTGTCGGGGGTCGGGTCGGTCACGCCGACGATGTTCGTCATCATCTTCGCGCCCTCGTCGAGCTCGACCATCGCGATCACGTACGGGGCGTCGAACGCCGGGTGGCCGCGGTGCGCGATCACGTAGGTGTGGAGCTTCCCCTTGCCGGAGGCGGTGCGCCACTCGACGTTGCGCGAATGGCAGATCGGGCAGAACGGGCGCGGGTAGAAGTAGTGCTGGGAGCAGTCCTCGCAGCGCTGGATGCGCAGCTCGTGCCGCTTCATCCCGTCCCAGAACTCCTTCGTCTCGGGGGTGGCCTCGGGCAGCGGCCGGGGCGGCTTCTGCATCGCAGGGTCCTCTCCAGCGTCCAGCGCGGGCGGTTCGTGGCTCGGGTGGCGGGCGCGGCACGCACGCCGCGCGTGCGTGCGGTCGGCATGCTAACACGCCCCGCGCGAGGCCACAGGGCACGCGCCGAGGCCCGCGCACGAGCCGCTCGGGCGCGGACGTCCGGGACGGCTCCGTCCGCCGCACCTTGAACGCCACGCGAGCGCCGACCGGCGGCGAGCGCCGCGGACTCCAGCAGCGAGGTGATGAAGCCTCGGGCTCCGCTGCGCCCGCGCGCCTCAGCGGATCGCCACCGCGAGCAGGCTGAGCGCGAGCGCGGCGATCACGAGCGCCGCGCCGATGCGGAGCGCGAGGGGCAGCCAGCGACGCCTCGGTGGCTCCCAGCCGCCGTAGTCCGCCTCCTCCGTCAGATCGGGGTCGAGGTCTCCCTCGGACGAGACCTCCCATCCGTCACGCGTCACGACACGCCCTCGCCGCGCGCGAGCAGGCACGAGACGCGCGCCGCGCAGTTGAGGTGGCCGTCGTCGCCGTCGCTGATCTCGACCGCCACGAGCGCGGTCCGCCCCACGCGCCGCACGCGCGCCTCTACCACCGTCCGCGCCGCCACCGCCGACGACGCGTACGAGATCCCGAGGTCCTGCGTGCGCTCGACCCGGCCGCCCGGCTCGAGCACCGTGCGCAGCGAGAGCTGCGCCGCCGACTCGGCGAGCATCGCGAGCACCCCGCCGTTGACCGAGTTGCGCACGCCGCCCACGCTCCACCCGTTGCGGTGGAGCGCGAGCCGCGCGTAGCCCGGCGCGAGCGCCTCGAGGCGGATGTCGAGCTCCTTCCAGAACGGCCGCTCGCGCCAGTACGCCGCGACCTCCGCGAGCGGCGCGTCCCACCGCGGCTCCGAGGCCGCCGTCATCGCTCGGCTCCCCGCCGGATCGAGTACGTCCCGCGCCCGAACGCGATCGCCGCGCCCGCCGCGTCGGTCACGCGCACCTCGACGACCGCGAGCGCCGGGCCACGGTGCTGCACGGTCGCGCGCACGACCGCCTCCTCGCCCGGCTCGCGCGCGTAGGTCAGGTTGATCTCGGCGGTGCCGTTCATCGACTCGCGCCGGTGGTCGACGGTGGTGCCGGTCGCCATCACCACGGCCAGGTCGACCGCGGTCGTGATCGCGAGCGTCGAGACCGTGCGCTCCACGCTCCCGGCCGGCGGCGCGACCAGAAACTGCACGTACCCCTCGCCGATCTCGTCGGCGCGGATCCCGAGCAGCCGGTGCAGCGGCTGCCCGTCGAAGCCTCGCCGCCACGGCTCGAGCGGGGGGAGCGCCATCGTCCGCCTTCCTCGTGCGGGCTCGCCGGTTGTGGCGCAGCCTAGCGCACGCTCCGGCCGTGCAGACACGGGCTATGCTGCCTCGCGCGGGGCGACAGGACGGGCGATGAGCATCCTCGTGCAGCGCGAGTTCCGGGTCGACCTGCCGGACCGCGAGGAGTTCGAGCGCCAGAGCCGCGAGGGACTCTGGCCTGCGCACCTCCATTTCGGCTCGCTGATGGTCGCCTTCGGCGCCTGGGGCTTCGGGGGCCCCGGCGACGTGGTGGTCACGCACACGTGCTACGCCGACTTCGAGCACTGGTACGCCACGCGCGCGGGGCGCGGCGCGTTCTACCAGGACCAGGCGATGCTCCAGGAGATCAGGGAGCTCCGCCCGATCTACGAGTCGCGCAACCAGATCGTCGCCTCCTCGAGCGCGCGCATCGTCGAGTTGCACGACGACGTCTCGCGGCCGCGCCCCATCTACCGCAGGCCGGGCGGCGCGCTCCCCGACCCCCCGGCGACCTTCGGGCGCGGCTCGGTCGTCTCCGAACGTACCTACGCGCTCACCGAGAACGGCCACGCGGAGTTCCAGCGCCTTTCGAAGGAGCGCATCTGGCCGTGGCTCGAGCAGCAGGGCGGTCGACTGATCGGCTTCGGCAGCGACCCGCTCGCGCCGTCGAACGAGGTGATGACGCTCTTCGCGTTCCGCTCGCTCGCGGAGTGGCACCGGCTCTCGCGCCCGACCGCAGAGCTGCAGCCGCCGCAGCCGGTCGTCGCGGCGTGGCAGCAGCGCCACCAGATCGTGCAGCGACAGTGGGGGCGGCTGCTGATCGTCGGCACCGACTTCGGCACGAAGGTGTGAGCCCGGCGATGGGCGCGGGCGACGCACGCGGCGCCGCGCACGCGGTCGACAACGCGGCGCTCGCCGAGGTCGAGTCGCTCGCGCTCGAGATCGCCCGCGCCGCCGGCGCGCTCGCGGCTGGGGCGCTCGAGCGCAACCTCGAGATCACCTACAAGACCGAGGCGAGGGGCCGTCGCCCGCCGACCGATCCCGTGTCCGAGACCGATCACGCGATCGAGCAGCTCGTGCGCGAGCGCGTCGGCGCGCGTTACCCCGAGCACGCGATCCTCGGCGAGGAGGTCGACGAGCACCCGCAGGAGGATCGCGAGTGGGTGTGGGTGATCGATCCGGTCGACGGCACCGCGAACTTCATCAACGGCTTCCCGTTGTTCGCGGTCTCGATCGGCGTGCTGCACCGCGGGCTCCCGGTGGCGGGGGCGATCTGGTGCGGGACGACGCACGCGCTGCACCCGGGCGTCTACCACGCGCGGCGCGACGGCGGTCTGCGCTTCGAGGGAGAGGCGCTCGACCCGAGCCGGCCGACCGAGGGCGTGCGCCGCCGGCTGGCCGGGGCGCCCGGCGGCGCGGGCGCCGGCCGGCGCGAGTGGGACAACCGCGTGACGGGCTCCGCGGCGATCGAGATCGCGTTCGTCGCCGCGGGGATCCTCACGAGCGCGACGTTCTGGGGGCTGCGCATCTGGGACCTCGCGGCGGGCGTGGTGCTCGCGGGCGAGGCCGGGCGCGAGGCGTGGGTGCGCGAGGGTTCGCGCTGGGAGCGCTTCGAGCGCTTCGCGCCGCCCGGGCGGCTCCCCCCGAACGTGAAGGAGCAGCGGGCGCCGACGCTGCGCGACTGGCGGCAGCCGATGATCGTGGGCACCCCGGAGGCGACCGCGATCCTGCGATCGACGGTTCGCGGGCCCTCGCGCTGGCAGAGGCTGCGGCGGCGCGCGCGGCGGCTGCTGCGGAGGTGAGACCGGCAACGGCCCACCGCGCGGCTCGGGCGCAACGCTCCGGCCGCTCCCGCC
>VGNK01000134.1 GCA_016866055.1 Chloroflexota bacterium
GCCGTTCGAGCGCCTCGCGCAGGAAGAAGACCGGCCCTCCGGAGGAATGAGCTCCGCCAGCGACGGCGGCAGCAGGGCGGCTTGGTCGGGGGTGTGCCCACGGTACGGGCGCATGATCATGAGTCATACGCCCGTACCGTATCGTCGATACCCCGTTCAACCGGCAGGCTCCTAGCGCGCCGACATCGCGCCGCGCAGGCTCTCGAGATGGCGACGCACGACGGTCATCGCGCCGTCCTCGGTGATCGCGAACTTCGGCGCGACCTTCCAGAACTTCGGCAGGGTCAGCCGCCATTGCGCGAGGATCTCGCGTCCTCGCCGCGATCCCGTGAGGTCGACGTGGCTGCGCACGAGCGCCTCGAGCAGCTCGATGTCCTCCGGGTTCGTCACCTGCTCGAGCCCCACGAGCTCCTGGTTCACGCGCGAGCGGAAGTCGCCGCGCTCGTCGAGCACGAACGCCACGCCGTTCGACATGCCCGCGCCGAAGTTGCGCCCGGTTTCGCCCAGGATCACGACGACGCCATCGGTCATGTACTCGCAGCCGTGATCGCCGATCCCTTCGACGACTGCGCGCGCGCCGGAGTTGCGCACGGCGAAGCGCTCGCCCGCGGCACCGGCGACGAAGAGGTCGCCGCCGGTGGCTCCGTAGAGCACGGTGTTGCCGACGAGCACCGCCTGGGAGGTGAGCGTCGCGTCGGGGTGCGGCCGGATCGTGATCTCACCGCCGCCCATCCCCTTGCCGACGTAGTCGTTCGCCTCGCCGGTCAGGTGCAGGCGCACGCCGCGCGCGAGGAAGGCGCCGAACGACTGCCCCGCAGAGCCGGTGAAGTGGAGGTCGATCGTCCCGTACGGCAGCCCGGGGTCCCCGAACTTACGGGCGATGCGTCCCGAGACGCGCGCCCCGACCGTGCGATCGGTGTTGCGGATCGCGTAGCTCTTGCTGACCGGCCGCGAGTGCTCGATCGCCTCGTGGATCTCCTTGAGGACGCGGTCGTCAAGCGTCTCCACCTCGTCGCGGTCGTTGCGCGGCTGCACGGCCCGGTGCGGCTCGCGGTGCTCGGGGTCCACCGGCGCGATCACGCGCGCGAGGTCGACACCCTCCCAGCGGTGGCCGTCGCCGGGGACCTCTTTCTGTCGCAGCAAGTCGGCGCGACCCACGATCTCGTCGATCGAGCGGTAGCCGAGCCCCGCGAGCAGCTGCCGGACCTCCTCACCGACGTGGATGAGGAACGTCACGAGCATCTCGGGCGTGCCGGAGTACTTCGCACGCAGGTCCTCGCGCTGGGTCGCCACGCCCACCGGGCAGGTGTTCAGGTGGCACTGGCGCGCCATCTTGCAGCCGACCGCGATCATCGCCGCGGTCCCGAAGCCGTACTGCTCGGCGCCGAGCATCGCCGCGATCACGACGTCGCGCCCGCTCTTGAAGCCGCCGTCGGTGCGCAGCGTGACGCGCCCGCGCAGCCGGTTCGCGACGAGCGCCTGCTGCGTCTCGGCGACCCCGATCTCCCACGGCGAGCCCGCGTACTTGATCGACGAGAGCGGCGACGCCCCGGTGCCGCCCTCGGCGCCCGAGATCTGGATGACGTCTGCGTAGCCCTTCGCCACGCCCGCGGCGATCGTCCCCACGCCCTCGCAGGCCACGAGCTTCACGACGACCTTCGCCTCCGGGTTCGCCATCTTCAGGTCGTAGATGAGCTGCGAGAGGTCCTCGATCGAGTAGATGTCGTGGTGCGGCGGCGGCGAGATCAGCGGCGTGCCCGGCATCACGTGCCGCAGCGTCGCAATGTACGGGTTCACCTTGAAGCCCGGGAGCTGGCCGCCCTCGCCGGGCTTGGAGCCCTGCGAGATCTTGATCTCGAGCTCGTTCGCCCCGGCAAGGTACGCGGGCGTCACCCCGAACCGTCCGGAGGCGACCTGTTTCACCTGCGAGTTCGCGTCGCGCTTGTCGCCGTCGGGCGAGTAGCGCCGCGGGTCCTCGCCGCCCTCGCCGGTGTTCGAGCGCCCGCCGAGGCGGTTCATCGCACGCGCGATGTCCTCGTGGGCCTCCGGGCTCAGCGCGCCGAGCGACATCGCGCCCGTCTGGAAGCGCGGCGTGATCGCCTCGATCGGCTCCACCTCGGAGACGTCGATCGGGGCGCGGTCGGACTCGAAGCGCAGCAGGTCGCGCGGCGCGGCCAGCGGCGCGGCGCCGAGCACGTCAAGGTAGGCGCGGTAGGCGTCCTCGCCGCCGCCCTGGGCGACCTCGTGCAGCGCGCGCCACATCTGGGGCGAGTTCGCGTGGTAGTCGCCGTCGCGGCGGTACTTGTACCAGCCACCGTGCGGCAGCCTGGTCGCCGTGGGGAAGGCCGCCCGGTGGCGCGCGATCACGTCGCGCGCGATCTCCTCGTACCCGATGCCGCCGATGCGCGACGTCGTGCCCGGGAAGGACTTCTTGATCACCGCGGGCCCGATGCCGAGCGCCTCGAAGATCTGCGCGCCGTGGTAGGAGGAGACCGCCGAGATCCCCATCTTCGACATGATCTTGAGGATGCCGGTATTCACGGCCTGCTCGTACTTGCGCAGCACCTCCTCGAGCGCCGTCTCCTCGTCGTCGAAGCCGCCCTCCTCGACGAGCGAGCAGATCGACTCGAACGCGACGTAGGGGTTCACGGCGCTCGCGCCGAAGCCGATCAGCGCGCCGAAGTGGTGCACGTCGCGCGCGTCGCCGGTCTCCACGACCAGGCTCGTGCGCATCCGGCGACCGGTGCTCATCAGGTGGTGGTGGACGGTCGCCACGGCGAGCAGGCTCGGGATCGGCGCCCACTGCGCGTCGACGAGGCGGTCGCTCAGCACGACCACGCTGTGCCCCTCGTCGACCGCGAGCACGGCGGCCGCGCAGAGGTCATCGAGCGCCTTCTCGAGCGCGCCCGTCCTGTCCGCGACGGGGAAGCGCGCGTAGAGCGTGGCGACCTTCACGTCCTCGTTGCCGATGCGCCGCAGCGCCGCCAGCTCCTCGTCGAGCATGAGCGGGCTCGTGAGGTGCACGAGCCGCGCCGCCTCCGGCGTCGCTTCGAGGATCGACCGCCGCCGCCCGAGGTAGGTGTCGAGCGACATCACGATCTCCTCGCGGACCGAGTCGATCGGCGGGTTCGTGACCTGCGCGAACTTCTGCTTGAAGTACGTGTAGAGCAGGCGCGAGTCGTCCTGCAGCACCGACAGCGGGGTGTCGTCGCCCATCGAGCCGACGGGCTCCTTGCCGTCGCGCGCCATCGGCTTGATGACGTACTCGATCTCCTCGTGCGTGTAGCCGTGCAGCCGCTGCAGCGTCGGCAGGCTGTGCGCGTCCGCCGTGTGCCCGTTCGTGCCGTTGCGCTCGGTCGCGCGCAGGTGGATCAGGTTGCGGCGCACCCACTCGCCGTACGGGCGGCGCGAGGAGATCTCGCGCTTGATCTCGGTGTTGTGGAGGAAGCGCCGCCGTTGCGTGTCGACCGCGATCATCTCGCCCGGGCCGAGCCGTCCCGACTCCACGATCGCCGTCGGCTTGATGCCCATGAGCCCGACCTCGGAGCCGAAGATCACGAGGCCGTCGTTCGTCACCTGGTAGCGCGCGGGGCGCAGACCGTTGCGGTCGAGCGTCGCGGCGACCGTGGAGCCGTTCGTGAAGGCGACCGCCGCTGGGCCGTCCCACGGCTCCATCAAGCAGGCGTGGTACTCGTAGAACGCCCGCAGCGCGGGGTCCATGTTCGGCATGTTCTCCCACGCCTCGGGGATGAGCATCATCATCGAGTGCAGGAGGTCACGCCCGGACTGCGTCAGCAGCTCGAGCGCCTCGTCGAGCGAGGCAGTGTCCGAGCCGATCGGCCAGATCACCGGCAGCAGGTCACGGATCGCCTCGCCCCACAGCGGCGAGGACATCTCCGACTCGCGCCCCGCCATCCAGTTGCGGTTCCCAAGCAGCGTGTTGATCTCGCCGTTGTGCGCGACCATCCGGAACGGCTGCGCGAGCTTCCAGTTCGGCAGCGTGTTCGTCGCGAAGCGCTGGTGGAACAGCGCAATCGCGGAGACGACGCGCTCGTCGGTGAGGTCCGGGTAGAACGACGGCAACTGCGGCGCGACCATCAGGCCCTTGTAGACGACCGTGCGCGACGACATCGAGACGACGTAGGCGTCGAGCTCGCCCTCGCGGACGCCGCGCTCGGCGCGTCGGCGTGCCTGGTAGAGCGCGCGCTCGAACTCCGGGCCCTGGCGGTTCGCGGGCCGGCGCACGAGCAGCTGTTCGATCCCCGGGAGCGTGTCGAGGGCCAGTCCGCCGAGCACCGACGGGTCGATCGGGACCGTGCGCCAGCCGATCACGCCGAGCTCGAGCGAGCGCACCGCCGACTCGATGACGCGTCGCGCCTCCTCGCGGGCGGCATCGTCCTGCGGGAGGAAGACCATCGCCACGCCGAGGTCCTCGGGGGCCTCGACGGGCCCGCCGAGCCGCCGGCAGTCGTCCTGCAGGAGCTCGAACGGCACCTGGATGGTGACGCCGGCGCCATCGCCCGTGAGCGCGTCCGCGTTCACCGCGCCGCGGTGGGTGAGGTTCTTCACCCCCTCCACGGCGAGCCGCACGACGCGGTGCGTGCGGCCGCCGTCGATGTTGGCGACGAAGCCGGTGCCGCAGGCGTCGCGGACGTCGCTGGGGTCGTACAGCGAGCCCGGGGCGGCCGCCGCCGACGCGGGGGTGTGCAACGGTGCCCTCGTCACGAGTGGCTGCGACAACAACGTTACGACCGTTCCCGATGCTTCGCGGCCGGCAGAGCGAGCGCTCTCTGGAGGATGCGCCATGATAACGCACGACGCCGGTGCCGTACGGGTGAACTGCGATATTGCGCGATTCGTCACAATCTCGCAAGCGGCGGCCGCGGCGCGCCGTCTGCGATCGTCGAGCCCCCTGGGCTCCGCCGCCGCCCGCCCCGAGCGCACGCCCGCGCGCGCGACGAGGCCGTCGCCGGCCCAGCTGCGCCGGCCCGCTCCTCGCGCACGACCTCGGAGCGACGAAATCGTCGCTACCCCAGCTCCACCGGCGCTCGCTCCTCGCGCACGACCTCGCGCTCGACGAGGTCGTCGATCGTCGCCGCGTCCAGGCCCAGCAGCTCGGCGAGCACCTCCCGCGAGTGCTGGCCCATGTCCGGCGAGCTGCCGCGGATGCCGCCGGGCGTGCGCGAGAGCTTCACCGGCGTGTTCGGCAGCGGCACCCGTCCCAGCGTGTGGTGCTCGACGGGCACGAGCATCTCGCGCGCCGCCACCTGCGGAAGCGCCGCCGCCTCGGCGATCGTGTTCAGCGGGCCGCACGGGATCTCGTAGCGCTCCAGCCGCTCGACCCACTCCGCCGTCGTGCGCCGCGCGAACGCGACGTTGAGTAGCGGCTCGAGCTCCGCGTGGTGCGCCGAGCGCGCCTGCGCGGTCGCGAAGCGCGCGTCGTCGATCAGCTCCGTGACCTCGAGCTCCGCGCAGAGCAGCGCCCACTGGTTCGGCACGCCCCATGCGAGCGCGATCACGACGTAGCCGTCGGCGGTGGGGAACGCCTGGAAGGGCACCGCCGACGGGTGGCGCGTCCCCAGCTTCTCCGGGATCTCCCCCGTCACGTGGTAGCGCATGTACGCGTTCTCGAGGATCGCGATCTGGCAGTCGAGCATCGAGAGGTCGACGAGCTGCCCGCGGCCGGACTGCTCGCGCTCGCGCAGCGCCGCGAGCACGCCGATCGCGCCGTAGAGCCCCGCCGCGATGTCGCCGATCGAGAGGCCGGGACGCACGGGCGGCCCGCCGGGCTCGCCGGTGATCGACATGACCCCGCCCGCGCCCTGCACGATCACGTCGAGCGCCGGCTTGTCGCGCATCGGACCCGTCTGCCCGTAGCCCGAGATCGCGAGGTAGACGACCCGGGGGTTCACCGCGGCCAGCGCCTCGTAACCAAGCCCGAGGCGGTCCATCGCGCCCGGCGTGAAGTTCTCGACGACGACGTCGACCTGCGCGACGAGCCGCTTGAAGAACGCGCGCCCCTCCTCGGACTTGAGGTCCAGCGAGAGCGATCGCTTGCTGCGGTTGATCGAGAAGAAGTAGCCGGACTCGCCGTCGACGATCGGCCCGGTGGTGCGCGAGACGTCGCCCCAGGGCGGGCGCTCGACCTTGATCACGTCGGCGCCGAGGTCGGCGAGCGTCATCGTGCAGTAGGGGCCGGAGAGGATCCACGTGAGGTCGAGCACGCGGATCCCGGCGAGCGGTCCGGAGGTCGGGAGGGCAGGCACGGGCAACTCCTCTCGCGGGGCAACGCGCCGGCGGTGCCGGCGCGGCGGCCTCAGATCTCGATCGGCTCGGCGGATGGCCCGGCGGCGGCCGGCGCGCGTCGACGCTCGCTGAGCGCGACGTACACGCCGGCGAGCACGACCGCCGCGCCCACGGCCTGCAGCAGTGTAGGTACCTCGCCGAGCAGCGCGGCGGCGATCAGCGTGGCGCCCACCGGCTCGCCGAGGATGGCGACAGCGACGACCGCCGCGGGGAGCGAGCCGAGCGCCCAGTTGAACGCGTTGTGGCCGACGAGCTGCGGGCCCAGCGCGAGCAGCGCGATGAAGACGTACGCCTCGCGCGGGTGGCCGCCGATCGGGGTGCGCGTCGCGGCGACGAGCGCGAGCAGCGTGAGCGCCGTCACGGTGTAGACGACCGCGGCGTACGCGGGCGTGGAGAGCCGCGCGCGGGCGCCGCGGCCGATCACGAGATAGACGCTCGCCATCACCGCGCCGACGAGCGCCATGAGATCGCCGATGAGCGAGCCGCGGTCGCCGAGGTCGGCGCCCGCGAGCACCAGCGCGCCCGCGCCGCCGAGCAGCACGCCCGCGACGAGCCGCCGGGTGGGGCGCTCGCGCAGCGCGACCCACGCGCCGAGGCCGACGAAGAGCGGCTGCATCGTCACGAGCACCACCCCGGCGACGATCGAGGTGCGCTGGAGCGAGGCAACCCAGAACGCGAAGTGGCCGGCGAGCGCGACCCCCGAGAGCGCGAGCAGCGCGAGCTCGCGGCGGCGCAGGCGGCGGACCTCGCCGGCGCGGCCGGTGGCGAGCGC
>VGNK01000135.1 GCA_016866055.1 Chloroflexota bacterium
CCCGCCTCCGCCGCGATCCCCGCGCGCACCGCGGCGCACCGCGGACTGCCCGTACCGCCCGCGCAGCTCGTCGAGCGCCTCGTCGAGCCGCTCGTCGCGACGCGGCCCGCCCGGCGCGCTCGCCTCGTCGAGGTCGAGCTGCAGCGCGTCGTCGGTGAGGTTCGTGACGCCGAGTCCGATCAGCCGCACCGGCCGCAGCCCCTCGCGCCGGATCAGCTCGTCGAGCATCGCCTCGCCCGCTTCGACAAGCGCCGAGGTCGCGCGCACCGGCCGCTCGAGCGTGCGGCTGCGCGAGAGCGTCGTGAAGTCGTTCCAGCGCAGCTTCAGCGTCACGGTCCGCGCGCGCTTGCCCTGGTGTCGCAGGTCCGCGCCGACGCGCTCCGCGTGTCGCGCGAGCACGCGCCGCAGCTCCGCCGGGTCGGTGACGTCGACCCCGAACGTCACTTCGCGCGAGATCGAGCGGTTGACGCGCCCGCCGCCCTCCACCGGCGTCGGGTCGATCCCGTGCGCCCGCTCGTGCAGCCACGACCCCGTGCGGCCGAACTGCTGCTCGAGCCAGCGCGGGTCGAGCCGTGCGGCCTCGCCGATCGTCCGCACACCCGCCTGCCGCAGCGCGACCGCCATCTTCGGGCCGACGAGCGGCAGCGCCTCGATCGGGAGCGGCGCGAGGAACGCCGCGTCGCCCCCCGGCGGCACCTCGATCAGCCCGTCCGGCTTCGCGCGATCCGACCCCACCTTCGCGACCGTCCGCGACGCGGCCACGCACACCGAGACCGTCACCCGCAGCTCGTCGCGCACGCGCGCGCGGATGCGCTCCGCCGCGGCGCGCGCGGCGGATGCGTCCTCCCCGATCCCGGTGAGATCGACGTACGCCTCGTCGATCCCCACCGACTCCACGGCCGGCGAGACCCCCGCGAGCATCGCGTGGAAGTGCTTGGAGACGTCGCGGTACGCGGCGAAGTTCGGCGGCACGACGATCGCCTGCGGGCAGAGGCGCAGCGCCTGCACCATCGGCTGCGCGGAGTGGCAGCCGAAGCGGCGCGCCTCGTAGGAGGCGGTCGCGACGACCCCGCGGCCGCCGGGGTGTCCGACGAGCACGGGCTTCCCGACGAGCGCCGGGTTCAACACGCGCTCCACGGCGACGAAGAAGCTGTCGAGGTCGAAGTGCGCGATGCGCCGCGGACGCGTCGGCCCGGTGCTCACGGCTCAGCCCCCGCGCGGAACGCAGAACGTCCGTTCTGGCGGGTCAAGCGTGCGCTCGCGGTGCGCGAGCGGCGGCCCCCGCTAGTGACTGCGCGTCGCGTCCGCTCCTGCGCCCGCCCCCGGCCGCGCGCCGTTGCCGCTGACGCGCGGCGCGCCGGCCTGCGGTTCCGCCGCGCGCGGCGGGTCGGCGGCGACCTCGTCTCCCGGGAGGTGGCCCTGCAGCTCCTCCTCCGTCACGGAGCGCACCGCCTCCTCCGGCGACTGGCCCTTGCGCATCCGGTGCGCGATCGCCACGCCCGCCAGGATGATCAGCGACGACGAGATCGCGGCGCCGCCCGCGATCACTTTGTGCCGGCGCACCAGGTCCGGAAAGCGCTCGAGCGCGCGGTGCGCGAGCCGGATCGCGTCGCGCGCCGCCCGATCGATCACCTCGCCGCCGCTCGCCTCACGCACGTCCTCGGGCAGCCAGCTCATCTCGGCTCCTCGCGGGGGTCCTCGAGATAGTCGATCTGCTTCAGCAGCGTCGCCATCTCGATCGCCGCGACCATCGCCTCGCGGCCCTTGTTGCCCACGGCCCCGCCCGATCGCGCCTGCGCCTGCTCCACCGTGTTCGACGTGATCACGCCGAACGTCACCGGCAGATCGAAGTCGCGCCCGGCATCCATGATGCCGCGCGCCGCCTCGCCCGCAACGAAGTCGAAGTGCGGCGTCTCCCCGCGGATCACCGCTCCCGTGCACACGATCGCGTCGTACCGCGCGAGCAGCGCGAGCCGCCGCGCCGCCGACGGCAGCTCGAACGCGCCCGGCACCCAGAAGACGTCGAGCCGGTCGTCGGGCACGCCGTGCTCGCGCGCCGCCTCGACGGCCCCCGCCAGCAGCCGCTCGGTGATCAGCTCGTTGAAGCGCGAGACGACGACCGCGATGCGCAGCCCCGACCCGTCGAGGGAGCCCTCGATCGTGCGCACCGCCGGCTAGCCCAGCCCCGGCATCTGCTGCTCGAGGATGTGACCCATCTTGTCTCGCTTCGCCACGAGGTACCGGATGTTGTGCGGGTTCGCGATGATCTCGAGCGGGACGCGCTCCACTACCTCCAGCCCGTACCCGTAGAGCCCGGCGCCGCGCAGCGCCCCGACCGCCGCCAGCTCGCGGATCTTCGTCGGGTTGTTCGTCATCAGGCGCATCTTGCGCACACCGAGGTCGACGAGGATCTGCGCGCCGATCCCGTACTCGCGGCTCTCCGCCGGCAGCCCGAGCGCCTCGTTCGCCTCGTAGGTGTCGAGCCCGTGATCCTCCTGCAGCCGGTAGGCGCGCAGCTTGTTGTGCAGCCCGATGTTGCGGCCCTCCTGATCCATGTAGAGGAGAACGCCCTTACCGGCCTCGGCGATCGCCTGCAGCGCTGCGTCCTTCTGCTCCCCGCAGTCGCAGCGCATCGACCCGAACACGTCGCCCGTCACGCACTGGTCGTGCACGCGCACGAGCACCGCATCCTCGGGGGCGATCTCGCCCATCACGAGCGCGACGTGTTCCTTGGTGTCGATCAGCGTCCGGTAGCCGATCGCCTGGAACTCCCCCCAGCGCGTCGGCATCGAGGCCTCGCCCACGCGCTCGATCAGCCGCTCGCTCCCCATCCGGTAGCGGATGAGGTCGGCGACGGTGGCGATCTTGATGTCGTGCTTGCGCGCGAACCGCTCGAGATCGGGCATGCGCGCCATCGTGCCGTCGTCCTTGATGATCTCGCAGACGACGGCAACCGGCTCGATGCCGGCGAGCTTGCAGAGGTCGACCGACGCCTCGGTCTGACCGGCGCGCACGAGCACCCCGCCGTCGCGCGCGCGCAGCGGGAAGATATGCCCCGGCCGCGTCAGGTCGAGCGGCCCGGCGGTGGCATCGGCAAGCACCTGGATCGTGCGCGCGCGGTCGTGTGCCGAGATCCCCGTCGTGACGCCCTCGGCGGCCTCCACGCTGATCGTGAAGGCCGTGCCGAGCGGCGCGGTGTTGTGCTTGGTCATGGGCGGCAGGTCGAGCTGGTCCGCGCGCGCCTCGGTCATCGGCACGCAGATCAGGCCGCGCACGTGCGTGATCATGAAGTTCACGATCTCCGGCGTGCAGAACTGCGCCGCGATCGTGTAGTCGCCCTCGTTCTCGCGGTCCTCATCGTCCGCGAGGATCACGGGGCGGCCGGCCCGCATCTCCTCGATCGCCTCCGGGATGCCGACGCGGAACGAACGGGCCGCGCCCCGCTTCGCCGCAGGCGCCCGCTTCGCGGGGGCGGCACGCGTCCCCTCCGTCCGCTTCCCCTCCGTGCGCTTCGCCTGACCCGCCACCCGATCCTCCCTCCGCGTCGACGCTCGGCTACGGGCCGGTCGTCGCGCGCGCCTCCAGCAGCTGCTCCACGTAGCGAGCAAAGATGTCGGTCTCGAGGTTGATCTCGTCGCCGGGCCGCCGCCGCGTCAGGTTCGTGTGTTCCTGCGTGTAGCGCACCAGCGAGACCGCGAACGACTCTTCGTCGCGCGCCATCACCGTCAGCGAGACGCCGTCCACGCAGACGGGACCCTTCATCACGATGTAGCGCAGGTAGTGCGGGTCCACGCGGTAGCGCGCGATCACCGCGTCCTCCTCGGGCGTGAGCGACACCAGCGTGCACGTCGTCTCGACGACGCCGCGCACCACGTGCCCCGAGAGCCGCGTCGACGCGTTCACCGAGCGCTCCAGGTTCACGAGGTCCCCCACGGCGAGGTGGCGCAGGTTCGAGCGCCGGAACGTCTCGGGCATCACGTCGAAGGTGAGCGCGTCCGGCGCCATCGCCCGCACCGTGAGGTCGACCCCGTTGATCGCGATCGAGTCGCCCAGCTTCGTGTCCTCGAGGATCGCCGAGCATGCGATGACGAGTTCGCCGCCCTCGCGGCGACGGACCGCACCCACTTCCTCGATGATGCCTGTGAACACTCAGCGCCGCCTCTCGCCCGTGGCGTCCGGCCACATCGGTACGCCCGCGATCAGCGTGTCCTCCCCCAGCCGCTGTACGGTGACGTCGCGCAGCCGCACCGCGTCCGCCATGCGCTCGGCCCCTCGCCCCGCAACGGGGGCGGGGGCTCGCGCCGCACCGATCACGAGCGGCGCGAGCACAGCATAGACCCGATCCACGAGTTTGCGGTCGAAGAGCGAGCCGAGCAGCACGCCCCCGCCCTCGAAGAGCGCCACGAGCATCCCCCGCCGCCCGAGTTCGCGCAGGAGCGCTTCCAGGTCAACGTGAGCGCGCCCGTCCGCCCCCTCGCTCGCCGGCAACGTGAGCACCTCCGCGCCGCGCGCTGCCATCTCCGCGCGCCAGCCGGCCGGCGACGCCTCCGTCGTCGCGATCAGCGTCGGCGACGGTCCCACGAGCACCTTCGCGCTCGCCGGCGTGCGACCGCGTGAGTCGACCACGACCCGCAGGGGCTGGTGCACCCCCGCGGTCGCGCCGCCCGGCCGCGCCGTGAGCGACGGGTCGTCCGCGACCACCGTGCCCGACCCCACCACGATCGCGTCGAGCCGCTGCCGCTGGTCGTGCGCCCACGCGAGCGTCTCCGGCCCGGAGACCCACCGCGAGTCGCCGGAGGACGCCGCGATGCGCCCGTCGAGCGAGGCGGCGTACTTCACGACGACGAGCGGGAGCCCCGTGCGGCGGTGCTTCAGGTACCCCGCGAGCACCTCGCTCGCCGCGGCCTCGCCGTCACCCGCCTCGACGTCCACCCCGGCCGCGGCGAGCGCCGCGTGGCCGCGCCCGCCCACCTTCGGGTCGGGGTCGCCCACCGCGTAGCGGACGGCAGCGACCCCGGCGGCGAGTAGCGCGTCCGTGCACGGCGGCGTGCGCCCGTGGTGCGCGCACGGCTCGAGCGTGCAGTAGACGGTCGCCCCGCGCGCGCGCTCCCCGGCGTCGCCGAGCGCCATCACCTCCGCGTGCGCGCCTCCCGGCGGCTGCGTGTGGCCTCGGCCGACGACCGCGCCGTCGCGCACCACCACGGCCCCGACGGGCGGGTTCGGCGAGGTGCGTCCGACGGCTCGGCGCGCCTCGTCGATGGCGAGGCGCATGAACGGCGACGGCTCGGCGGCTGCCATCCGCGCGCTACCCCTCGCGCGGCGCCCCGGGCCCCCGGTAGTCCTCGTACAGGCGGCTCGCCGTCGGCCCCGTCTGCCCCTGGTAGCGCGACTTCAGCGCCGGGTGGCCGTACGGGCGGTCCGCGGCCGTCGTCAGGTTCTGGAAGGAGAGCTGCCCGATCTTCATCCCGTAGTAGAGGCGGATCGGGAGCGTCGCGACGTTCGAGAGCTCGAGCGTCAGCTGCCCGTCCCAGCCGGGGTCCACGTACCCCGCCGTCGCGTGCACGAGCAGCCCGAGCCGCCCCAGCGACGACTTCCCCTCGACGCGCGCCACGATGTCGTTCCCCAGCCGCACGCGCTCGAGCGTGGAGCCGAGCACGAACTCGCCGGGGTGCAGCACGAACGGCTGATCGTCCTCCACCGACTCGAGCTCGGTGAGCTCCTCCATCGGCTCGCGGATGTCGATGTACGCCTGGCGGTGGTTGCGGAAGACGCGGAAGTGGCGGTCGAGCCGGATGTCGACGGAGGCGGGCTGGAGCGCGTCCTCGCCGATCGGGTCGATCACGAGCCGACCCGAGGCGAGCGCTTCGGCGATCGAGTGGTCGCTGAGAACCAACGCGGTACCTCGGCAGGCGGGGAGCGTCGCGAGCCGAGACTCGGAGGGGAGCCCCGGTTTCGCATCGGAGCGTACCACCCGCGCGCGGCGACCGCCGGAGGCGGGAGCGCGTCGCGCTCCCGCCTCCGGGCGTCGGTCACAGCTGACGGACCAGGAGCGGCGCGCGCAACCCGTCTACTGGATCGAGTAGGTCACCGAGACGTTGACGCGCAGCTCCTGCTCGCCCGGCGAGATCGGGGTTTCGCCGCCCACGCCGCGCGCCTCCATGGCCGCCGGGAGCGGGGGCGGGACGCCGCCCGACGACTCGACGATCGAAAGGGGTGCGCCGAGCTTCACGCCCGCGGCCGCGGCCAGGATGTCGGCACGCTCTTTCGCCTGCGCGAGCGCCTTCGCGCGCGCATCCTTCAGGTACTGCTCGGGGTTCTCCACCGCGAACGTGAGGCTGTTCACCCGCACGTCGTTGCCGCCCGCCTTCACGGCGGAGTCGAGCACGTCGGCGACCTGGTCGATCTTGCGCACGGTCACGAGCAGGATGTTCGTCACCCTGTAGCCGATGATCTCCTGACCCTTCGCCTCCGTGAACCGGTACTGGGGGTGGATGTTGAAGGCGACCGTCTGGACGTCCTTCTCCGCCACGCCCTTCGCCTTCACGGCGTTCTGCATCGCGAGCAGCGAAGCCGCGGCGCGGTCGCGCGCCTCGGCCACGATGGGCGCGACGACGCTCACGCCGAGGCTGAGCTTCGCGATGTCCGGCTTCACGCTCGCGGTGCCCGTGCCGCTGACCGCGATCCCCACCGGCCCCGAGGAGGGCGCGACGGTGACGTTCGTCTCCGGCGTGCAGGCGGCCGCGGCGACCGCGACCGTCGCGAGCGCGGCGACCGCGAGCGTGCGCCAGCGGGGCCAGCGCGCGATCCACTGAATTCGCATCTGGTGTATCTGCCCTTCATCCGCGGGCCGCACATGCCGCGGCCCGGCTGTGATCGCCTCGTTCGTCTGCGCCTGCGTGCCGTCGAGCGCCGCGTCCCCGGCCGGGGCGGCGCGCGCCTCACGCGGAACGCGCTGCCCGTCGTCGCGCCCACCACTGGGCGAGCGCGAGGGTGGCGAGGAGCGCGGTCGCGACCGCGAGCGCCGCGGCGAGCGGGCGGCG
>VGNK01000136.1 GCA_016866055.1 Chloroflexota bacterium
GCCGCTCTACAGCACGGCGTGGGGGAACGTCGCCTCGCGCGGCGTGGCGCGCGCGCTCGGGCTCGAGTGCTACGGCGAGGACTGGCGCCTCGAGCCCGCCTGACGCCCGGCCGCGACGGCGGGGCGGTCGCGCACGGGCACGAGCTCGGTGAGCACGCCGTTCATGCTGCGCGGGTGGAAGAACGCCACCGTGCGCCGGCCGTCCTGAGCGCGCGGGAGCGCGATCTCCTCGAGCCCCTCCGCGCGCAGCCGCTCCGCCTCCTCGTGCACGTCGATGCACGCGTAGCAGATGTGGTGCAGCCCCGGGCCGCGCTTCGCGAGGTAGCGCGCGGTGCCGCTCGTCGCGCCCGCGGTCGGGATCAGCACCTCGACGACGGTCTCGCCCTCGCCGACCTGGAAGAAGAAGTTGTGCGTCTGCTCGGGAGCGAAGTACGAGCCCTCCGGCCAGCGCGAGCGGTCCTTGTCGATCACGAGCCCGAGCTTGTCGCCGAGGATGGCGCGCGCCTCGTCGATCGTGTGGGCGACGAGCCCCACGTGGTCGATCCTCGCGAACATGCCGCCTCCCCTGCGTTGCGTGCGGGCTGGACGCGCGCACGATAGCAGACGGGCGCCGGCGACCGGCGCGCCCGGGCGTTAGCGCTACGCCCGCCCCGCGCAGAGCGCGTCGAGGTCGAAGGTGCGCATCGTTTGGAGCACGAGCGCGCCCGGCTGCGGCGGCGCGGCGTGCGTCGTCTGGCGCGTCTGCACGACGCGCATCCCCGCCGCGCGCGCCGAGGCGACGCCCGGCACCGAGTCCTCGATCGCGACGCAGCCGCGCGGGTCGACGCGCAGCCGCATGGCGGTGTGCAGGTAGATGTCGGGCGCGGGCTTCGCGCGCGGAACGGCGTCCGCGGTCACGATTGCGTCGAAGGTGCGCGCGAGCCCGGAGGCGCGCAGCGCGGCGCGCACCCAGGCCGGCGCGGACTGCGACGCCACGGCGAGCGGGAGCCCGCGCGCGCGCACGGAGTCGATCGCCTCGCGCACGCCCGCGAGGGGCAGGATGTGCGCGTGCGCCAGGTGCTCCCACACCGCGTCGTGGTAGGCGGCGCGCAGCTCGGCGAGCGTCTCCGGACGGCGGTAGGTGTCGCGGATCCAGCGCATCGTGTTGTCGATGCCGCCGCCGACGAGCGAGGCGTACTGCGCGTCGGTCAGCTCGCCGGGCGCGACGAACGCGCGCATCGCGCGGTGGTGGATCGGCTCGGTGTCGACGAGCACCCCGTCGAGGTCGAAGATCACGGCGCGGACCGCGCAGGGCCCGTCGCTCACAACCCGCGCTCGCTCAGCTGCTTCAGCTTCCAGAGCGTGTCGCGCAGCGCCTGCGTGCGGTGCGGGCGGTGCAGCAGCGGCTCGAGCAGCGAGCCGAGCACGCCGCCCGCCGGCTCGTAGCGCGCCTCGACGGTAAGGTGCACGTCGCGCGGGCCCTCCTGGTGGAAGGCCCAGGTGAGCGCGCGCAGGGCACCGCCGTCGCGTCCGACGAAGGTGAGCGCCTCGGTCTCCGAGCGATCGCGGCGGAGGCGCGCCTGCTCCGTGCGCAGCGGCAGCGCGAGCGAGAACGAGAATGCGTCCTCGCCGGTGACGGTGAGGGCGCGGAAGGTCGGCGCGAGCCACTCCCCGGCGCGGCCGAGGTCGACGAGCCGCGCGTAGACGTCGGCGCCCGAGGCGTGGATGTGCACGTCCTCGCGGATCCAGGCGAGGCGGGCGGCGTCCGCCTCGCTCACGACGCGGGGTCCGTGGGGCCCGGCGCCCGCGCCTCGGCGGCGGCCCGCGCGCGCTCGAGCGCCTGCTCGCCGCTCGGGCGCTCGCGCATCGCGGGGAAGAGGATCACCTCGCGCAGCGAGTGCTCGCCGGTCATCAGCTGCACGAGCCGGTCGATCCCGACGCCGAGCCCGCCCGTCGGCGGCATCCCGTGCTCGAGCGCAACGAGGAAGTCCTCGTCGGCGACCTCGACCTCGTGGTCGCCGGCGGCGAGCCTGCGGGCCTGCTCCTCCATGCGTGCGCGCTGGTCGACCGGATCGTTCAGCTCGGAGTAGGCGTTGGCCATCTCGTAGCCGAGCACGAAGAGCTCGAAGCGCTCGGCCGCGCCCTCGTCGTCGGGCTTGCGCTTCGCGAGCGGCGAGAGCTCGACCGGGTAGTCGAAGACGAACGTGGGCTGCACGAGCTTCGGCTCGACGAACGCCGACATGAACCCGTCGAGGAGCGTCGCCCACGACGCGCCCTGCGCGACGGGGAGACGTCGCTCGTGCGCGAGCGCGCGCAGCGCCTCGACGGTCGGGTAGTCGCGGTAGTCGAAACCGGCGTGCTCCTGCAGCGCGCGCCGGTACGTGGTGCGCGCGAACGGCGCGGTGAGGTCGACCGTCTGCTCGCCGTGCGTGATGTGCACGGTTCCGTGCACCTCCGCCGCGACATAGGCGAAGAGCTCCTCCACCATGCGCGCGACGTCATGGTAATCGGCGTACGCCTCGTACGACTCGAGCAGCGTGAACTCGGGGTTGTGGCGGTGCGAGATCCCCTCGTTGCGGAAGACGCGGCCGATCTCGAAGACCTTCTCGAGCCCGCCGACGAGCAGCCGCTTGAGGTGGAGCTCGAGCGAGATGCGCAGGAAGAGGTCGCGGTCGAGCGTGTTGTGGTGGGTCATGAACGGTCGCGCGGCCGCGCCGCCCGCCTGCTCCTGCAGCACTGGGGTCTCGACCTCCAGAAAGCCGCGGCCGACGAAGAAGCGGCGGACGGCGGCGAGCACCGCGACGCGCGTGAGCGCGATCTCGCGCGAGCGCTCGTTCGCCATCAGGTCGAGGTAGCGCTGGCGCGTGCGCGTCTCGACGTCGGTGACGCCGTGCCACTTCTCGGGCATCGGGCGCAGCGCCTTCGTGATCACCCGCCAGGCGGTCACGGCCACGGTGATCTCGCCGGTGCGGGTGCGGAAGAGCGAGCCGCTCGCCTCGACGAAGTCGCCGAGGTCGACGAGCGAGAGCCGCTCGTAGGAGTCGCCGAGCGCGTCGCTTCGCAGGTGGAGCTGGATGCGCCCGGTGCCGTCGGTGAGGTCCAGGAACGAGGCGCGCCCCATCCCGCGCTGCGCGGTGACGCGGCCGGTGACGGTGACCGCGATGGCGTCCGCGGAGTCGGGGGCCGGCTCGCCGGCGGCCGCGAAGGCGGCGGCGGCGGCCGCGGCGGAGTGCGTGCGGCGCACGGTCGCGGGGTAGGGGTCGGCGAGCGCGAGCAGGCGTTCGCGCTTCTCGAGGCGCTGAGCGAGGAGCTCCGCTTCGGACGGCATGGCTCCCATTAACTCACAAGCGGCGCGGATGGGCCCGGGCCGCGCGCCGCCGCCCGCGGGGCCTCCCCCGCGGGGCGGCTACGAGACGGTGGTGATCGTCATCTCCGTGTCGCCGCCCGGGGCCCGGACGACGACCTTCTCGCCGCGCTTCTTGCCGAGCAGCGCCCGCCCGACCGGCGACTCGTGGCTGATCCGCCCCTCGCTCGGGTTCGCCTCCGCCGGGCCGACGAGCTGGAACTTGCGGCTCTTCCCGTCCTTCGTCTTCAGCGTGACGGTGGAGCCGACGCGCACCTCCTTGGACTTGTGCGCGGCCTCCTCGTCGATCACGACGGCGCGCTCGAGCATCCGCTCGATCTCGCTGATGCGCCCCTCGAGGAACGCCTGCTGGTTCTTGGCGTCCTCGTACTGCCCGTCCTGCTGGTCCGGCCCGAGCTCCTGCGCCTCGCGGATGGCGGCGGCCACCTCGGCGCGGCGGACCGTCCGCAGCTCCTTGAGCTCGGCCTTGAGCCTTTCCAGCCCCTCACGCGTGAGGAGGACGGCCGTCTCTTCAACCATCGCTGCTGTCCCCTGTGGTGGGATGAAAGAAATGCGGACTCGCCGCCACCGGCAAGCCCGCGAAACGAGCGCAAGTTTAGCCGATCCGGGCTGCGCCAGCAATCGAAGCGAACGAATGTTCGGATCGAGGCGAACCTGGACGCGCGGTAAGATCCCCGAAGCTGTTCCGGCCGCCGCGGCGGGGGCTACCGAGGGCGGGTCGTATTCGCACACTCACACACGCGCAGTGGCTCGGTCTCCTCCTGCTGCTGCTCATCGCCAGCCTGGGCGGAGGGACCGCGGGCGGCCTGATCGCCATCGCCCTGCGCGACGCCCCCCCGCCCGCCGCCGTCCGCGTGCCACCCGCGGCCACGGTCCCGCCCGGTGACGCCGACCGGATGCGCAACGCGATCGCGCAGGCGCTGCCGGCCGTCGTGACGATCATCGCGGAGCTTCCCTCGCAGGCGGTGAGCGGCGGCGTGCTCGAGCGCGAGAACTTCGGGTCGGGCATCGTGGTGAGCCCGCGGGGCTTCGTCCTGACGAACTTCCACGTGATCGACGGCGCCGCGCGCCTCACGGTCGCCCTCTCGACCGGCGAGCGCCGGCCGGCGCGCCTGGTCGACGACGACTCGCCGTTCCACGACCTGGCCGTCCTGCAGATCGCGCCGGACGGGCTGCGCGCCGCCACCTTCGGCGACTCCGACCGGCTGCGCCTCGGCGACCCGGTTGCCGCGATCGCCGGGGGGCTCGTCACCTTCGAGAACCAGGCGAAGGTGGGGGTCGTCTCGGCGACCCGCGTGCAGTTCCCTCGGCCCGGGCTCGTGATGGAGGACGTGATCCAGACGGACGCCGCGGTGAACCACGGCGATTCCGGGGGCGCGCTCGTCAACGCCGCGGGGGAGGTGGTGGGGCTGCTCACGACGGTCGTCCGCCGTACGCCGGACGGGCAGACCGTGGAGGGCGTCGCGTTCGCGCAGTCGGCGAACTCGCTGCGGGGCGTGGTGGAGGCGATCGTCGCCACCGGCGTGAACCCGCGGCTGCGCTGGGGCGTCGAGCGGCTCGGGCGGCAGCACGTGCCGGTCACCGACGAGATCGCCGCGGAGCGCCAGCTCCCCGTGCAGACGGGCGCGCTGGTGGTGGGGGTGGAGCCCGGCAGCCCGGCGGCGCGCGCGGGCGTGCAGGTTGGCGACGTGATCGTGGGGCTGAACGGCACGCTCGTCGACGACGACGCGCCACTGGTGAACCTGCTCCGTGCGCTGACCGGCGACGGCCGCGCGAACTTCACGATCGTGCGCGGGCAACGCCAGCTCAACGTGACCGTGCTGCCGGTGCGTCGGGAGGCGCGCGGTGGCTGACCGGCGCGACGAGGGCCGGCTGCGCCGGCGCGGCCGCGACCTGAGCGGCGAGGACGAGCCGGTCTTCGCGCCGGTCTTCCTCGAGGACGACGGCATCCGCCGCCCGCCGCGCGGACCCGGGGAAGAGGACCACGACGCCGGGCTGCTGCGCGTTCTCGGGCTGATCGTCGTGCTCGGGCTCGTGATCGTCGCGCTCGTGCTGCCCGGCTCGCCGGTCTCGCTGCTCGGGCGCGGAGGCGGCGGCGGCGGCTCGGACGAGATCCGCACGATCGCACGCGGCGAGCTGCCGCCGATCCCCGAGGGGTTCGTCGCGCTGAGCCGGCTCTTCGACATCGAGATCCGCGAGCCGCTCGAGGGGCCGTGGTCGCTCACCGTCCCGCTCGTCGAGCGGACGAGCGACGGCAGGAACGTCGCCTTCTATCGCTTCGAGGGCGGCCGCTGGCAGCGCATCGGGGGCGCTCAGCTCGTCGATGGCGGAAGGGCGGCGCTGGGCGAGGTCGAGGTGATCCCGCCGAACATCGCGGTGCTCCGGCGCGGCGCTGTGGCGCACGCGCTCGCGCTGAGCGTGCCCGCCGGCATGGCGCCCGACCCGGCGGCCGTCGGCTCCGCCAGGGTGGTCGCGGTCGGGGGCGGTACCGTCACGCTCGCGGCCGAGGGCGGCGGGGCGACCGTGCGGCTGGACCGTGCCGCGCTCGACGCGGCGCGCGCGGCGGCCGGGAGCAGGCCGCTCTACCTGCGCGTCTCGGCGCCGACCGGAGACGCCGCCGACGCGGTGGGGCGCATCCTCGGATCCTCGGCTCTGATGCAGACGCACGTGGCGGACCTCGTCGAGGCGGCCGAGGCAGCGCGCGCCGGCGGCCTGCAGCTCGACTACCGCCTCGTCGACCCCGCGCGCCGCGCGGCGTTCACGACGCTCGTGACGATGCTGTCGCAGCAGCTCGCCGCAAAGCGCCTCGCGCTGGCCGTGAGCGTTCCGACGATGCCGACCGCCGAGAGCGGCGCGTATGACTGGCCGGCGCTCACGAGGGCCGGCGCGCTCTGGGTCTACGGTCCCGACGACCGCTCCGTGTTCTACGAGCAGGTGGAGGCGGCGCTCGCGGCCCGGCGCGCGGAGGGGGTGGACCTGGCGAGCGTGATGCTCGTGGTCGACCGCGCCTCGCGCGAGCGCACGCGGCAGGGCGTGTCCTCGCTCAGCCTGCGGGACGCGCTCGCGACCGCGAGCGAGCTGCGCAGCGATCCCGAGAGCGGCATCGTGCCCGGGCAGGGGGTCACGCTCACCGGGGTGAACCTCGACCGCGGCGCGGGCAACTCCGGGCTCGTCTGGGACGACGCGGCGCGATCCGTCGCGTTCTCGTACGCGGACCGGCTGGGACCGCACACGGTCTGGATCGAGAACCGCTTCTCGGTCGGCTTCCGGCTCGACCTCGCCGACCGCTTCGGGCTCGGCGGAGTGGTGGTGACGAGCGCGCAGCGGGACGACGCGTTCGCCGACGTCTGGCGGTCGGTGCTCGCGTTCGTGGACGAGGGGGCGGTCGAGCTGCGCCGGCCGTACGGTCCCTACCTGCTCCCCTGCTGGCGCACCTCCGACGGGGTGGTCGAGGGCTACGCGGGCGGCTGCTGGAAGGCCGGCCTCTCGGATCGCGGCACCGCGACGTGGCGCGCCCCGCAGCGCGCGGGCGTGTACGACGTGACGCTGCTTGTCTCCGACGGCACCATCTTCGTCGGCCGTCAGCTCGCGGTGCGGGTCGCCTCGCCGGGCGAGCCGGAGGCGCGGCCGACGCGGACGCCGACGCCGGCGGCGACGCCGCGACCGACCGCG